>NZ_JBEXWB010000290.1:0-8282 GCF_040629645.1 Streptomyces sp. NPDC005899
GGTGGGTGCGCCGGGCCTGGGCCCCGCCATCGGCGAGGTCGCGGCCCGCCACGGCGGCACTCCCACGGTCGGGGCGTCACCGCGCGGCGGGGCGGCCTCCGCCCCGCGGGTGCCGGGCCGCCGCGCCTGAGGCTTCGGGTGTCAGGGCTTGCCGCGCCGGCCGCGCAGGTGGTCGGCGATGGGGGTGAGCGCCGCGTGGAGTTCGGCGAGTGCCTCGGGCGACAGCAGGTCCATGAAGTGCCTGCGCACCGACTCGACGTGGTGCGGCGCGACCTTCCGCATGGTCTCGGCGCCCAGGTCGGTGAGGACGGCGAACAGCCCGCGCCGGTCCGACTCGCAGTGCTCGCGCCGCACCAGGCCGGCCGTCTCCATGCGGGTGATCTGGTGCGAGAGCCTGCTCTTGGACTGCAGGGTGGCCGCGGCGAGATCGCTCATACGCATGCGCTGCTCGTCGGACTCGGAGAGGTTGACGAGGATCTCGTAGTCGTTCATGGTCAGCCCGAACGGCTGGAGGTCTTTCTCCAGCTGGTGCGTCAGCAGTCTGCTGACAGCCAGGTGGGCGCGCCAGGCGCACTGCTCCGCATCGGTAAGCCAGCGGGTGGCCGTCTCGGTCTCCATGTATGAATTCTACCTAAGAAGTTGAAAGCCGGACGAACTGTGAGGGTGTGACGCCCGGCACGCGCGGCCCGGCGTCACACTCCGCAGAGTACCGTTCACAGTCCGAAGCGGCGCTGGAGGTCCCCCAGCTGCCCCGGCATGCGCGGAGTGGACCCGGGCTGCCCCGCCCCGGGGGAGTGCTGTCCGCCGCCCGGGACCCCCGGCTCGTTCGGGGTCAGGCCCGTCGCCTGCTCGGCCATCAGCACCTCGGTCGACTGGAGCAGCACCGTACCCGCGCCCATGAACTCGAACTGGTGCTCCTCCCCGGAGGTGCCGCCGATCCCGGTCAGGGACCGCAGCCCGCCCATGACGCCCCTCATGTACCCGTGGTCGTAGTGGTGGCACGGCGAGGGGCAGTCCGCCCAGCCCACCAGCGCCTGGGGATCCACCCGGAGCGGCGGCTCCATGAAGACGACCGGGCCGTTGGACGCGGCCACGAACTTCCCCGTACCGATCAGGGTGAGGAAGCCGGGCACGATCGACTGCTTCAGCGCCAGTGTGGGCTGGTACGCCAGCAGGTTGCCGGACCGGATCGTCAGGTTCCCGTCCTCCAGGTCGAACGAGTTCACGTCGAAGGCCCGGTCCGCGAGCAGCATCTTGCCGCTGCCCTCGGCCACCACCCAGTCGCTCGCGTGCAGGGGGGAGTGGAAGCTCGTGCGGATCAGCCGATCGAAACGGCCGTGCCCGATGCCGTTGAAGTCGATCCGCCCGTAGTAGGCGATCATCTTGCCCTTCTGCAGGAACCACTGGCTCCCCTTGAGCTCCACGCAGAAGGTGTAGGCGTTGACGTTGTCGTCGGACGGCAGGGTCACGGGGTCGAAGATCACAGGGGTGCTCACAGCTTCTCCTCCGACGCCTGGACGTACACCGCGCCACTGCCGCTGAGCTCCAGCTGGAACGCCTCGCCGGAGCCGCGTCCCACCATGTCACGCCAGCCGAGCGCCGTGGACAGCTTGTTGGTCACCTCGCCGTGGTGCGCGACGTACGCCTGCGGGTCCACGTGCACCGGGCGCCCCGGCACGATCGGCAGCTCGATCACCCCGCCGTGGGCCATCACCGCGACCGCGCCGTGGCCCTCGAGCGTCGTCGTGAACAGGCCCTGACCGGTCACCTGGCCGCGCACCATGCCCATCACGCCGCCCTGCGAGCCCATGAACATCGTGCCCTGCCGGAGCGTCCCGTCGAAGGCGAGCAGCCGGTCGGCCTCCACGTAGAGGGTGTCGCCGGACAGCCCGATCACCTGGATGTGGTGGCCACCGTGGCCGAACATCACCGTGCCGTCCCCCTCGACCGTCATCAGCGGGGTGGACTCGTTCGCCACCCGCCGGCCGATCATGGACGCCAGACCGCCCTGGCCGCCCTGGATGTTCGGGGTGAAGGAGACGTCGCCCCGGTAGGCGAGCATCGCCCCGCGCTGGCTGTACATCTTCTGGCCGGGCAGCAGCGTCGCCTCGACCATCTTCGCGTTGATCTCACGGAACGGCATCAGACATCGCCCCCGACGGTGTTCCGCTCGCTCGGCTGCACGTAGACGAGGCCGTCGCCCTCGAAGCGGATCTGGAACGACTCGCCGGACCCCTCGCCCATGAAGGTGCGGAAACTCACGCCCGACTGGAAGTGCTGCCGCAGATCGCCCTGGTGCGCGATGTAGGCGCCGGGGTCGACGTTGAGCGGGTACTGGGGCGTCACCCGCAGCACCACGGCCGAACCGTCCGACATGATCGCCGCCTGACCGCTGCCCTCGACGGTCGTGGTGAACAGGCCGTTGCCGCTCGCCCCGCCCCTGAGACCGGTGAACGTGGTGCCGGTGCGCAGTCCGGCGTCGGCCGCCAGCAGGTTGCTGGCCTCGACGTACAGTGTGTCGCCGCGCAGCGAGACCAGGTTGATCTCGCTCGCGCGGTCGGCGAAGTAGCAGGTGCCCTGCCCCTTCACCTCCATCATCGTCATCTGCTCGCCGGTCAGCCGGCGGGTCACCATGCCGCGGATCCCCTCACCGCCGCCGGACATCTTCTTGAACGCCATCCGGCCGTCGTACGCGACCATCGAGCCGTTCTTCGCCTTGACGGCGTCGCCTGTCAGATCGACGGCGAGCGTCTTGCTGCCTTGGAGTCGGAACATCGCCACGGTGCGACGGTAGCCGCACCCTGTCGCGGCGGACAGGTCCCGGGGGACGATCGGGCCCCCGACATCACCCTGATATGCGCCGTTACGCGCACACGGGGCGTTTCCGGCCCCCGCCACCGGGGCGGGCCGGGGACGATGCCACAATGAGTGTGCTTGTGCTCGCGTTCACAAGCCTGTGCCCGCGTTCACCGGCCGACTCGACCCCTCCCACCGAAGGTGCCCTCGTGGACATCAAGACCGCTTCCGCCCTGCACCGGCTGCGCCTCATCTCGCTTCCCGAGGCGCTGTCCTTCCCGGCGCTGATCCTGTTCGGCTCGGTGCTCAGCCGGGTGTCGGACATCGACTTCCTGATGATGCCGCTCGGCATGCTGCACGGCATCCTCTTCACGCTCTACCTGGTGTTCCTGCTGGACGTGTGGGTCAAGGCCAAGTGGCCGTTCAAGCGTGTCGCGCTGTTCTTCCTCCTCGCCGTACTGCCCTTCGGCGGCCTCTACGGCGAGAAGCTGCTCAAGAAGTACGAGGCCGACGGCGTCATCGCCGCCCGCGCCCGCCGCGAGGGCGTGGTCAGCGCATGATCGTCGCCTTCTCCGTCAGCCCGCTCGGTGTGGGCGAGGACGTCGGTGAGTACGTCGCCGACGCCGTACGGGTCGTCCGCGCGTCCGGGCTGCCCAACCGCACGGACGCCATGTTCACCTCGATCGAGGGTGAGTGGGACGAGGTCATGGACGTCGTCAAGCGGGCCGTCGCCGCCGTCGAGGCCCGCGCGGGCCGCGTGTCCCTGGTGCTGAAGGCCGACATCCGGCCGGGTGTCACCGACGGCCTGACGTCCAAGGTCGAGACGGTCGAACGCCACCTGGCGGAATGAGCCCCCTCCCCACTCCCGCGCGCCAGGCGGTGCGGGAGGGGTGCGGGGCCCTCCCGCCGCTCCCGGTGCGCGGTCGGGACCGCGCGCCGGCCGGCGCCGGAGCCGCGCGTAACAGGCGTCCGGTACCGAAGTTCGAGACGGAGCTGACCGGCATGTGACCAGTGGGTAAGGTCGTGCCGTGCCGAAGCCGCTCAGCCTGCCCTTCGATCCCATCGCCCGCGCCGACGAACTGTGGCAGCAGCGCTGGGGACCGGTGCCCTCCATGGGGGCCATCACGTCGATCATGCGTGCGCAGCAGATCCTGCTCGCCGAGGTGGACGCGGTGGTCAAACCGTACGGGCTGACCTTCGCGCGGTACGAGGCCCTGGTCCTGCTCACCTTCTCGCAGGCCGGCGAGCTGCCGATGTCCAAGATCGGCGAGCGCCTCATGGTCCACCCGACGTCCGTCACCAACACCGTGGACCGCCTGATGCGCTCCGGGCTGGTGGCCAAGCGCCCCAACCCCAACGACGGGCGCGGCACCCTCGCCTCCATCACCGACAAGGGCCGTGAGGTCGTCGAGGCGGCGACCGAGGACCTGATGGCGATGGACTTCGGGCTCGGTGTGTACGACGCCGAGGAGTGCGCCGAGATCTTCGCGCTGCTGCGGCCGCTCCGGGTGGCGGCCGAGGACTTCGAGGAGAAGTAGCCGCACGGGGCGGGCGGCCGTGGGACACGTGGCCGCCGGGGGCCCGGGACCGCGGGTGCGCGGGCGGGCTCCACGCGGTGCGGTCATCCGGCGGGCGGGCAGCCGCGGGGCGGGGCGCCGCAAGATCGCCCCGGCCGTCCGGTTACGCTCGATGCCATGAAACGCAGTGTGCTCACCCGCTACCGGGTGATGGCCTATGTCACCGCCGTCATGTTGCTGGTGCTGTGCACCTGCATGGTCTTCAAGTACGGCTTCGACACCGGTGAGGGCCTGACGCTCGTCGTCTCCCAGATCCACGGTGTCCTCTACATCATCTACCTGGTCTTCGCCTTCGACCTCGGTTCCAAGGCGAAGTGGCCGGTCGGCAAGCTGTTGTGGGTGCTGATCTCCGGCACGATCCCGACGGCCGCGTTCTTCGTCGAGCGCAAGGTCGTCCGCGAGACGGAGCCGCTGATCACCGACGGCTCCGCGCGGCCCGTCCGGGCCTGACGGCCGTACCCCGAACCGCCCCGCGCGAAGCGCCGGGCGGTTTGCCATCGACATTTACTAGGACGTCCTAGTAAATTTGTCCGTATGAACGCTGACGCGATCGAGGAAGGCCGCCGCCGCTGGCAGGCCCGTTACGACAAGGCCCGCAAGCGTGACGCGGACTTCACCACGCTCTCCGGGGATCCGGTGGAGCCCGCGTACGGGCCCCGCCCCGGCGACGCGTACGAGGGCTTCGAGCGGATCGGCTGGCCCGGCGAGTACCCCTTCACCCGAGGGCTGTACCCGACCGGCTACCGGGGCCGCACCTGGACGATCCGCCAGTTCGCCGGCTTCGGCAACGCCCAGCAGACCAACGAGCGCTACAAGACCATCCTCGCCAACGGCGGCGGCGGCCTCAGCGTCGCCTTCGACATGCCGACCCTGATGGGACGCGACTCCGACGACCCCCGCTCGCTCGGCGAGGTCGGCCACTGCGGCGTCGCCATCGACTCCGCCGCCGACATGGAGGTCCTGTTCCAGGACATCCCGCTCGGCGACGTCACCACCTCGATGACGATCAGCGGGCCCGCCGTCCCCGTCTTCTGCATGTACCTGGTCGCCGCGGAGCGCCAGGGCGTCGACCCGGGCGTGCTCAACGGCACCCTCCAGACGGACATCTTCAAGGAGTACATCGCCCAGAAGGAGTGGCTCTTCCAGCCCGAGCCGCACCTGCGCCTCATCGGTGACCTGATGGAGCACTGCGCCCGCGACATCCCCGCCTACAAGCCCCTGTCGGTCTCCGGCTACCACATCCGCGAGGCCGGGGCGACGGCCGCGCAGGAGCTCGCCTACACCCTCGCCGACGGCTTCGGCTACGTGGAGCTCGGCCTCTCGCGCGGTCTCGACGTCGACACCTTCGCCCCCGGCCTCTCCTTCTTCTTCGACGCGCACCTCGACTTCTTCGAGGAGATCGCCAAGTTCCGCGCCGCCCGCAGGATCTGGGCCCGCTGGATGAAGGAGACGTACGGCGCGAAGACGGACAAGGCGCAGTGGCTGCGCTTCCACACCCAGACGGCCGGGGTCTCGCTCACCGCCCAGCAGCCGTACAACAACGTGGTGCGGACCGCGGTCGAAGCGCTCTCCGCCGTCCTCGGCGGCACCAACTCCCTGCACACCAACGCCCTGGACGAGACGCTCGCCCTTCCCTCGGAGCAGGCCGCCGAGATCGCCCTGCGCACCCAGCAGGTGCTCATGGAGGAGACCGGCGTCGCCAACGTGGCCGACCCGCTGGGCGGTTCCTGGTACGTCGAGCAGCTCACCGACCGCATCGAGGCCGACGCCGAGAAGATCTTCGAGCAGATCAAGGAGCGCGGCGTCCGGGCGCACGCCGACGGCAGGCACCCCATCGGGCCCATGACCTCCGGCATCCTGCGCGGCATCGAGGACGGCTGGTTCACCGGCGAGATCGCCGAATCCGCCTTCCGTTACCAGCAGGCGCTGGAGAAGGGTGAGAAGCGGGTCGTCGGCGTCAACGTGCACCACGGATCCGTCACCGGTGACCTCGAGATCCTCCGGGTCGGCCACGAGGTGGAGCGCGAGCAGGTCCGCGCGCTCGGCGGGCGCAAGGCGGCCCGCGACGACGCACGGGTGAGCGGCGCGCTCGACGCGATGCTGGCCGCCGCGCGCGACGGCTCGAACATGATCGGCCCGATGCTGGAAGCCGTGCGCGCCGAGGCGACCCTCGGTGAGATCTGCGGGGTGCTGCGCGAGGAGTGGGGCGTCTACACGGAGCCGCCCGGCTTCTGACGGACCGGACGCGCGCTCCCGGCCGGCGCTCTCCGCCCCCGGTGCCACGTGCGGCTACGGGCGGTTCCACGTGAGCGACGTGGAGCATCCCGGCCCGGTGCCGAGTCGGGCCGGCCACGGCGACGTGGGGTGCCGGGACGTCAGGCCCCGGCACCCCGATCCGGCGCCGTCTCCACTTCCTGTTCCCTCTCCGCTTCCCCCTCCGCCTCCGCCACCGTGGCGTTCAGGCCCGCCAGCAGCAGCAGGGTGAAGTGCCGGGCCCAGGCGCAGTCCACGGGCTCGGCGCTCACCAGAGCCCGGTGCACCACGGCGCCCGCGATCACGTCGAAGATCAGGTCGGCGGTGCGCGCCGCCACCGCGGGATCCGGCTCGGCGGGCAGTTCGCCGCGCTCCTGGGCGCGTTCGCGGCCCTGGAGGACCAGCCGCTTCTGCCGCGCCACGATCGAGTTCCTGATCCGGTCCCGCAGGGCCTCGTCCCGGGTCGACTCCGCGACGACCGCCATCAGCGCGGTCTTCGTCTCGGGCCGCTCCAGCAGGGCCGCGAACTGCAGGACGACCGCCTCGACGTCGGCCGCCAGGCTGCCCAGGTCGGGCAGTTCGAGCTCGTCGAACAGCACCGCGACCGCGTCCACGACCAGCTCGTTCTTCCCCGCCCAGCGCCGGTACAGGGTCGTCTTGGCGACCCCCGCGCGCGTGGCCACGTCGCTCATCGTCAGTTTCGACCAGCCGAGGTCGACCAGCGACGCACGGGTCGCCTCCAGGATCGCGGCGTCGGCCGCGACGCTGCGTGGACGTCCCGATCGGGCGGGTTCTGGGGGGCTGTCGCTGAGCATGCGGCGACCATACCGGCCGGTAAGTACCGCTGACCGGCCCCGGTGCCCGTGAGACAGATCACCGGGCGCTCTTGCCCCGGAGGGGGTGTGGGCAGTTACGCTACGGGTCGTAGCGTAAGACGGCGGCTCGCCCGCCGTCGCGCCACGACCGTTCGACAGCCACAGCGCCGGGTGGGGACCCGGTGCGGAAGTACGGGGTTTTCAGGGCCTCGGAGCCGTATCCGCCCACGGGCCCCGCACACCGGTGTGGCTCGAGGCGGAGGCGGTTCGCGGATCGCTTTTCGCAACAGTGCGCCCAGGGGGGAGGATGTACGCATGCAGCCTAGGAACATGTCCATGAGCGGCGTCGTCGACCTCGCCGCTGTGAAGGCGGCCGGCGAGGCCAAGGCGAAGGCGGAGCAGGCCCGCGCCGAGTCCGCCCGGCAGGGTGGCGGCGGTGCCGTGACCCCCGCCTCCCTGGTGATCGACGTCGACGAGGCCGGCTTCGAGACCGACGTCCTCCAGCGCTCCACCGAAGTGCCCGTCGTCATCGACTTCTGGGCCGAGTGGTGCGAGCCGTGCAAGCAGCTCGGCCCGCTCCTCGAGCGTCTCGCCGTCGAGTACAACGGCCGCTTCCTGCTGGCCAAGGTCGACGTCGACGCCAACCAGATGCTCATGCAGCAGTTCGGGATCCAGGGCATCCCGGCCGTCTTCGCCGTGGTGGCCGGGCAGGCCCTCCCGCTCTTCCAGGGAGCCGCGCCCGAGAGTCAGATCCGGCAGACGCTGGACCAGCTCATCCAGGTCGGCGAGGAGCGCTTCGGCCTCACCGGGATCGTCGTCGACCAGGACGCCGCGGCCGGCG
>NZ_JBEXWB010000291.1:0-8272 GCF_040629645.1 Streptomyces sp. NPDC005899
CCCGCTACCGCCCCGGCGGCGCTCCCGGCCCCGGCGGCGGCCTCCTCACCCGCGGACGGCCGTTCCGTACCGCCCGCGTCGTCGGCGTCGCCCGCGTCGCCCGTGCCGGCGGGATCGCCCGCGCCGCCCGCGTCGGCGGCAGCGGCGCCGGGGCCGCCGTCCTGGTGGACTTCGCGGTCCTCGCGGTTCTCGTCGTTCTCGGCCGCGGGGTCCGGGGACTCGCCCCGGGGAAGCGCAGTCACAGCGTGCTCCAGTCCTGGTCGGGATAGCGGTGCACGGGCGCCGACACGTCGTCGAGCGCCTGGCAGATCTCGTCAGGAAGACTAAGCGCCTCCACCGACAGCGCTTCCCCGAGCTGCCGTGCGTTCCGCGCGCCGACCACCGGAGCGACCACCCCAGGGCGGTCCCGCACCCAGGCGAGGGCCACGTGGAGCGCCGTCGTGGCGAGGCCGTCCGCGGCTGTGGCGACCGCGTCCACGATCCGGCTCGCCGCGTCGTCGAGATACGGCTCGACGAACGGGGCCAGCACCTCCGAGGCGCCCCGTGAGTCGGACGGCGTCCCCGCGCGGTACTTCCCCGTCAGCACCCCGCGCCCCAGGGGGGACGACGGCAGGAGCCCCACCCCCAGGTCCAGCGCGGCCGGCAGGACCTCCCGCTCGACGCCCCGCTGCAGCAGCGAGTACTCCATCTGCGTGCTCGCCAGCCGGGTCCGCACCCCCGGCGAGGCGAGCTGCCAGGTGGCGGCCTTCGCGAGCTGCCAGCCGCTGAAGTTCGACACGCCCGCGTACCGGACGCGCCCCGACGAGACGGCCAGGTCCAGCGCCTGCATGGTCTCCTCCAGGGGCGTCACCGGGTCGAAGGCGTGGATCTGCCAGAGATCGACGTAATCCGTGCCCAGGCGCTCCAGGGAGGCGTCGAGCGCCGCCAGCAGATGACCGCGCGAACCGTCGAAACGGCGGTACGGGTCGGGCACGCTGCCCGCCTTCGTGGCGATGACCAGATCCTGCCGTGGAACGAGGTTGTCCAGCAGGCCCCCCATCAGGTGCTCGGCCTCTCCGCCGCCGTAGACGTCGGCGGTGTCGACGAGGGTGCCCCCGGCGTCCCAGAAGGTTTTCAGCTGGTCGGCAGCGTCGTGCTCGTCGGTGTCCCGGCCCCATGTGAGGGTGCCGAGCCCCATCCGGGACACACGCAGGCCCGTACGGCCCAGATACCTCTGCTCCATGGGCGCTGAGATTACTGGCCAAGGCCCTCGGCCGGGCAGCCTGTGGACGGGGCCGCGCCCCTCGACCGGGCCTGCCGGATCGGAGCACCCCGCGCTAGAGTCCCCGGCAAGGACGTTACTGATCAGTAGAGGGAGCGTGGCTATGCGGCTCGGCATCAATCTCGGTTACTGGGGTGCGGGTATGGACGGCGACAACCTCGCCGTCGCCCAGGAGGCCGACCGGCTCGGCTACGACGTCTGCTGGGCGGCCGAGGCCTACGGCTCCGACGTGCCGACCGTGCTGGCCTGGGTCGCCGCCCGGACCGAGTCCATCGACGTGGGCTCGGCGATCATGCAGATCCCGGCCCGGCAGCCGGCCATGACGGCGATGACGGCCGCCACGCTGGACTCGCTCTCCGGAGGCCGCTTCCGCCTCGGCCTCGGCGTCTCGGGACCGCAGGTCTCCGAGGGCTGGTACGGCGTCAAGTTCGACAAGCCCCTGGCCCGCACCCGCGAGTACGTCGAGATCGTGCGCAGGGCGATGTCCCGCGAGCGCCTGTCCTACGAGGGCGAGCACTGGACGCTCCCGCTGCCGGACGGCCCGGGCAAGCCCATCAAGCTGACCGTCCACCCGCAGCGCGAGCACATTCCGCTCTACATCGCCGCGATCGGGCCGAAGAACCTCGAGCAGACCGGTGAGATCGCCGACGGGGCCCTCCTGATCTTCCCCTCCGCCGACCACCTGGAGGAGACCGCGGTCAAGCACCTGAGGGCAGGCCGGGAGAAGGCCGGCAGGACGATGGACGGCTTCGACGTCTGTCCCACGCTGCCGCTCGCGGTCGGTGACGACGTCAACGGCCTCGCCGACATGTTCCGCCCGTACACCGCGCTCTACGTCGGCGGCATGGGCAGCCGCAAGCAGAACTTCTACAACCAGCTCGCCGGGCGCATGGGATACGAGAAGGAAGCCGCCGAGATCCAGGACAAGTACCTGTCCGGCGACAAGGCGGGAGCGGCGGCCGCCGTGCCGCACCAGCTCATCGACCAGACCACGCTGCTCGGCCCGGTGGAGCGGATCGCCGATCGGATGCAGGCGTACGCGGCCGCCGGCGTCACCACGCTCACCCTCGCTCCCGCGGGCTTCACGCTCGACGAACGGCTCGCGGCCCTGCGCGCCGGCACGGACGCCCTGGAGCGCTCGGGACTCGCCGCCTGATCGGCGCCCCGGCCCCGCCCGGCGGCGGACCGCTCGGCCCGGGGCCGGGCGGGGGCGTCCCCGGAACAGCGTCACGGCCGTGGTGGGGGCTCGGGGGGCCTCCCCGCCACGGCCGTCACAGGTGACAACGGTCCCGCCGCCCCCCGGTTACGGCGGGTACTCCTCCCGGGGACGCCGCGGCAGGCCGTACCGAGCCCGTTCGGCCCCCGCCCGGGCCCTTCCGTGTTGCCTACCGGTCCGTACCGAATTTGACTGTGCCCCTGCGGACACCGGCGCGAAGGGTGGCAGTGATGCTGTCGGCAAAGAGTCTGTTCCAGGAGATCCTCGACCACGACGAGTCCTACCGGCTGTTCTGCTCGATCGCGGCGGGCGGCGAGGCGCAGGGCGGCTGGGAGAACGGCCGCATCGCGGCACTGGTCCCCGCCGCCCTGGGCGACCTGGCCCCCAAGGCCGCCCGGCACGGAGCCGACGAGGACAAGCACGGCCGGATCTTCCACGCCCTGCTCAAGCAGCGCGGGCTCGCTCCGGTGGCCGTGCCCCACGACACCGACTACACGCTGATCCTGGAGCGCCACGGCATCGGCCTCGCCCACGAGCGGCTGAACCGCGAGGAGCCGCTCACCGAGCGCGAGGTCATCGTGTACCTCGCCCACAGCCGGGTCACCGAACAGCGGGCCTCCGAGCAGATGAGGCTCCTGCTGAGGCACTTCGGCGGTCACCCCGTCCTCGGACGCGCCGTGAGGATGATCTCCAGGGACGAGGACAACCACCTCGCCTACTGCCACGAGGAGCTGCTCCGCCTCGCCCGGTCGGGGCACGGCCGGACGGTCCACTCCGTCCTGCGCGAGTGCGCCCGGGCCGAGATCCGGGTGTACCGCGACGTCAGCCTGGCCGTGATGAGGCGCATGGGAGCGGTCCTCCACTGGTCCCGGCCCAAGGCCGCACTGCTCGCGGCCGGCATCCACGCGGTGTACGCCTACGAGCGGCTGGCGGGCTGGCGGCGGATGGTGAGCCTGCGGCAGCCCGAGCGGCGGGACGCGCTGGGCGGTCCCGCGGTGCCCGGTACGGAGTTCGCCTGACGGCCGGGCCCGGGCGGCGACGCCTACAGCCAGCCGCGGCGCTTGAAGAGGCGGTGCAGCCCGAAGACCGCGACGGCCATCGACGCGATCACCGTGGGGTACGTCCACGCCCAGTGGAGCTCCGGCATGTGGTCGAAGTTCATGCCGTAGATGCCGGCCACCATCGTCGGCACCGCGGCCATGGCGGCCCACGCGGAGATCTTGCGCATGTCGTCGTTCTGCCGCACACCCATCTGCGCCAGGTGGGCCGACAGGATGTCCGAGAGCAGCCGGTCGAGCCCTTCCACCTGCTCGTTGGCGCGCGTGAGGTGGTCGTTGACGTCCCGGAAGAAGGGCTGCGAGCCCGTGTCGACGAACGGCACGCCCGTACCCGTGAGCCGCGCCATGGGGGCGCTCAGCGGGCCGGTCGCCCGGCGGAACTCCAGCACCTGGCGCTTGAAGGTGTAGATGCGCGCGGCGGTGTTCTTCGAGTCGCCGGTACCGCTGGGGGCGAACACCTGCGTCTCCAGCTCCTCCAGGTCGACCTGGAGCTCGGCGGCGACGTCTATGTAGTGGTCCACGACCGCGTCGCTCACCGCGTACAGCACGGAGGTGGGGCCGTGCCTCAGGACCTCCGGCTCGGCCTCCAGCCGCCGTCGCACCGCCGCCAGGGGCGCGCCCTCGCCGTGCCGGACCGTCACCACGAAGGAGTCGCCCATGAACAGCATCAGCTCGCCGGTGCTGACGGTGTCGCTCTCGGGCTCGTAGACCACCGGCTTGATGACCGCGAACAAGGAGTCGTCGTAGACCTCGAGTTTGGGTCGCTGGTGCGCGCGCAAGGCGTCCTCGACGGCCAGCGGATGAAGGGCGAACTCGCTGCTGACGAGCTCGAACTCCTTTTCGGTGGGCTCGTGCAGCCCTATCCAGACGAACCCGTCCCCGTTGGCCCGGGCCTCGTCGAGGGCGTCGGAGAAGTCGGCGGGGCCTTCCGTCCGGCGCCCGTCCCGATAGATGCCACAGTCCACGATCACGCGCGCATTCTTCCCTGCCGTCGGCTCCGGTGCACTGTTCCCGTGCCCATCGGCCGGGACGGCAAACCGGAGGGCGCCACGAGGCCCGGTACCCGCCCCGCCGGACTTACGCTGGCACGTATGCCCACGCTGATCCTCGTACGCCACGGACGCTCGACCGCCAACACCGCCGGAGTGCTCGCCGGCCGGACCCCCGGCGTCACCCTCGACGAACGCGGGGCCGCGCAGGCCGCCGCGCTCCCCGGCCGGCTGGCCGCCCTCCCGCTCGCCGCCGCCGTCACCAGCCCCCTGGAGCGGTGCCGCGAGACCCTCCGGCCACTGCTCGACGCCCGCCCCGAGCTGCCGCTGCACACCGAGGACCGCGTCAGCGAGTGCGACTACGGCGAGTGGTCGGGGCGCAAGCTGGCCGAACTCTCCGACGAACCGCTGATGTCCGTCGTGCAGCAGCACCCCTCCGCCGCGGCGTTCCCCGGCGGCGAGTCCATGCGCGCCATGCAGGCCCGGGCCGTCGACGCCGTACGGGACTGGAACGCCCGGGTCGAGGCGGAGCACGGCGAGGACGCCGTGTACGTCATGTGCTCGCACGGCGACATCATCAAGGCCGTCGTCGCCGACGCGCTCGGCATGCACCTCGATCTCTTCCAGCGCCTGCACGCCGACCCGTGCTCGGTCACCGCGATCCGCTACACCCGGCTCCGGCCCTTCCTCCTGCGGCTCGGGGACACCGGCGATCTCGCCTCCCTCGCACCGCGTGAACACGCGCTCGGGGCCGACGCGACGGGGGGCACGGCGAGCGAGGCGGCCGTCGGGGGCGGCGCTGGGGCGCCGTGATCGCTCGGCGCAGTAGGGTGGACGCGCCGTAGCGGCCTCGCGGGGACATCCCCCCTCGGTCCCGGCCGCCCCCATTGGCCCCCACATGTTCAAGGGAGACAGGACGTGTCCCGTCAGGTGTTCCTCTACGACCCCCCGGACCGTTTCGTGGCCGGTACGGTCGGGCTGCCTGGCCGCCGTACGTTTTTCCTGCAGGCATCCTCGAGGGGACGGGTCACGAGCGTGGCCCTGGAGAAGACCCAGGTCGCCGCGTTGGCCGAACGGATCGACGAACTCCTCGACGAGGTCGTCCGGCGGACCGGCGGCAACTCCCCGGTGCCCGCCGTGGCGCCCACGGACGTCGCCGACACCGCTCCCCTCGACGCCCCCGTCGAGGAGGAGTTCAGGGTCGGCACGATGGCCCTCGCCTGGGACGGCGAGGAGCAGCGCATGATCGTCGAGGCGCAGGCTCTCGTCGAGCTCGACGCCGACTCCGAGGACGACCTCGCGGAAGCCGAGGAAAGGCTTCTGCAGGACGAGGAGAACGGCCCGCCGATGCTGCGCGTCCGGCTGAGCGGCGCCCAGGCACGGGCGTTCGCCAAGCGCGCCCTGGACGTCGTCAACGCCGGCCGCCCGCCGTGCCCCCTGTGCAGCCTGCCCCTCGACCCGGAAGGACACGTATGTCCGCGCCAGAACGGATACCGTCGCGGGGCCTGACGGAGGCCGGACTGCGCGCCCTGCTCGCCGAAGGGGAGCTCACGGTCCTCGGCCGGGTGCGGGGCGCGTCCAACGCGGTGCTCTACTGCACGGCCGCGTACGAGGGCGAGGAGCGCCCCTGCGTCTACAAGCCGGTGGCGGGCGAGCAGCCGCTGTGGGACTTCCCCGACGGCACGCTCGCGCAGCGCGAGGTCGCCGCGTACGAGATCTCCGAGGCGACCGGGTGGGGCCTCGTGCCCCCGACCGTGCTGCGGGACGGGCCGTACGGCCGGGGCATGTGCCAGCTCTGGATCGAGGCGGAGGAGGCGGCGGAGGCGGCGGACGCCGAGGGTCCCGGCGCCGCGGTACCGGGGCTGCCGCCGCTGCTGGCCCTCGTGGAGGACGAGGAGCCCGGCGAGGGCTGGAAGGCCGTGGGGTTCGCCGACGTCGGCGAGGGCAGGACCGCCCTGCTGGTGCACGCGGACGATCCGCGTCTGCGGCGGCTGGCGATCCTCGACGCGGTGATCAACAACGGGGACCGCAAGGGCGGCCACCTGCTGCCCGCGCCCGGTGGCCGTCTCTACGGCATCGACCACGGAGTGACCTTCAACGCGGACGACAAGCTGCGGACGCTGCTGTGGGGCTGGGCGGGCGAGCCCCTGCCCGAGGAAGCCGTCCCGGTGCTCGCACGGCTGGCCGTCGATCTGGAGCCCGGCCGGCCACTCGCCACCCGGTTGGCGGAACTGATCACGAGGGCGGAACTGGACGCGTTGCGGGAGCGCGTGGAAGCACTGCGGACGAGTGGCCGGCACCCGCAGCCGAGCGGGGAGTGGCCCGCGATCCCCTGGCCGCCGGTGTGAGCGGCCGCCGCTCCTAGCCCACGGCACCCGCACCCGCAAGACCGCCTCTTCGGCCACGATCCGTCATCCGGTTCGTATCCGGAAGCATCGTCCGGTTACGCTCATGACATGCATGCCTGGCCCGCTTCTGAGGTCCCCGCCCTGCCTGGCAAGGGCCGCGACCTTCGGATCCACGACACCGCGACCGGCGGACGGATCACCCTTGACCCCGGTCCCGTCGCCCGCATCTACGTCTGCGGCATCACGCCGTACGACGCGACCCACATGGGTCATGCGGCGACCTACAACGCGTTCGACCTCGTCCAGCGCGTGTGGCTCGACACCAAGCGGCAGGTCCACTACGTCCAGAACGTGACCGACGTGGACGATCCGCTGCTGGAGCGGGCCGTACGCGACGGTCACGACTGGACCGAGCTCGCGGAACGCGAGACGGCGCTCTTCCGGGAGGACATGACCGCCCTGCGCATGCTGCCCCCCGAGCACTACATCGGGGCGGTGGAGGCGATACCCGGCATCGTCCCGCTCGTCGAACGGCTCCGCGACGCCGGCGCGGCCTACGAGCTCGACGGCGACGTGTACTTCTCGGTGGAGTGCGACCCGCACTTCGGCGAGGTCTCCCACCTCGACGCCGAGGCGATGCGCCTGCTGTCCGCCGAACGCGGCGGCGACCCGGAGCGCCCCGGCAAGAAGAACCCGCTCGACCCGATGCTCTGGATGGCGGCCCGCGAGGGCGAGCCCAGCTGGGACGGGGCCACCCTCGGCCGCGGCCGGCCCGGCTGGCACATCGAGTGCGTCGCCATCGCGCTGGACCACCTCGGGATGGGCTTCGACGTCCAGGGAGGCGGCTCCGACCTCGTCTTCCCGCACCACGAGATGGGCGCCTCGCACGCCCAGGCGCTGACCGGCGAGCACCCGTTCGCCAAGGCCTACGTGCACGCGGGCATGGTCGCCCTCGACGGCGAGAAGATGTCCAAGTCCAGGGGGAACCTCGTCTTCGTCTCGGCCCTCCGCCGCGACGGCGTGGACCCCGCCGCGATCAGGCTCTCACTCCTCTCGCACCACTACCGGGCCGACTGGGAGTGGACGGACCAGGTGCTCGCCGACGCCGTCGAACGGCTCGCCCGGTGGCGGGCCGCCGTCTCCCGGCCGGACGGGCTGTCCGCCGACGCACTTCTCGACGAGGTGCGGGAGGCGCTGGCCGACGACCTCGACACCCCCGCCGCGCTCGCCGCGGTGGACCGCTGGGCCGTGGCGCAGAGCGCCGGAGGCGGCACGGACGAGGGCGCGCCCGGCCTCGTCTCGCGCACCGTGGACGCCCTGCTGGGCGTCGCCCTCTGACGGGCCGTCCCCGCACCCACCCCGTACGCACCGCGGCCCCGGACCTCTCGGTGAGGTCCGGG
>NZ_JBEXWB010000292.1:0-8212 GCF_040629645.1 Streptomyces sp. NPDC005899
GGTGCGGGTCCGTCCGCCGACGGCCGTCAGACCGTCTGCTCCCGCACGGCCGGGCGGCGGCTCGCGATGACCTTCCTCGCCAGCGAGCGGGGGCTGGTCAGGAAGCCGTACCCCCACGACATGTGCATGGTGGCCAGCGCCACCGGGATCCAGGCCCGCGCCTTGGGCGACAGGCCCCTGCCCGCCGGCAGCGACCCGGCCACGATGGCCGCGACGTACCCGGCCGGCACGACGAACGCCCACGGGGTGACGGCGGCGCCGACGACGATGCCCGCGGCGATCGCGCAGACCGCGGTCGGCGGGGCGAGGTAGCGCAGGTTGATCGAGCCGGAGTGGTAGCGGGCCACCACGTGGCGCCAGCGGCCGTAGTCCTTGTACTGCTTCGCGAGCGCGCGGACGCTGGGGCGCGGGCGGTACCGCACCTTCAGCTCCGGTGAGAACCAGACGACCCCGCCCGCCTCGCGGATGCGGAAGTTCAGCTCCCAGTCCTGGGCACGGATGAACTCGACGTTGTAGCCGTCCGCCCGTTCCAGCGCCTCGCGGCGGAAGACCCCCAGATACACGGTTTCCGCCGGGCCCGCCAGTCCGCCGGTGTGGAAGGCGGCGTTGCCGACGCCGATCCTCGACGTCATCGCGGCGGCGACGGCGTCCTCCCAGTCGTTCTCGCCCTCGGCGTGCATGATCCCGCCGACGTTCTGGGCGCCGGTCTCCTCCAGGAGCCGGACGGCGGTGGCGATGTAGTTCGGCGAGAGCATCCCGTGGCCGTCCACCCGTACCACGATCGGGTGACGTGAGGCCTTGATCGCCGCGTTGAGCGCGGCCGGCGTGCGGCCGGTCGGGTTCGGCACGATGTGGACCCGGGAGTCCTCCCGCACCAGCTCGGCCGCTATCTCGTCGGTGCGGTCGACCGAGGGCCCGAGGGCGATGACGATCTCCATCTCACCGGCGTACTCCTGCTCCAGGATGTGCCGGACCGCGTTCCTGAGATGGCGCTCCTCGTTGAGCACCGGCATGATCACGGAGACGGCGGGATACGGCGCGGCAGACATGTGGTCCTCGGGGTCCTCGGGGGGTGCCGGAGGCTCCGGGGGCTCAGCACCCCGGGCAGCGGTGTGATTCGGCGGCCACGTTACCGCGAACGGGGGATACCGGCGCGCGCCGCCAGGCGTACTCCCGGTCTGACGATCGTATGGGCCTACCGTGCGAAAGTCCCATACGCACCGCGGAGGTGTCCCTCGTGCCCACGCCGCCCCGATCGCCCCGGCCCCCTCGCCCCCGTACCGCCCCCGCGCGGCGCAGACCCGCTCGGCAGCCAGGGGCGAAGCGCCGTGGCGGCGGCCGGACGGACCTGCCGCGCGGCCGGAAGGTGCCGCCCCGCTGGGGCATGCGGGTGGCCACCGGGCTCTCCGTGCTCGTGCTCGGCGCCGGCGGGATCGGGCATGCCGTGGTGAGCGGCCTGGAGACGGGGATCGACCGCGTCGACCCGTTCAAGGACATGAAGAACCGCCCCCGGGGCGGACACGGCTTGAACCTCCTGCTCGTCGGCACCGACAGCCGCGACAAGATCACCCGGGACGAGAGGAAGAAGTACCGGCTGGGTGGCGAGCCCTGCCACTGCACCGACACCCTCATGCTCGTGCACCTGTCGGCCGACCGGCAGCGGGCGAGCGTCGTCAGCCTTCCTCGCGACACCTACACCGAGATCCCGGCGCACACCGACCGCACCACCGGCAAGCGGCACTCCACCCACCCGCTGAAACTGAACGCCGCGTACGCCGAGGGCGGCCCCCAGCTGACCGTGCGGACCGTCGAGCAGATGACGGATATCAAGATCGACCACTACCTGGAGGTCGACTTCACCAGCTTCATGAAGACCGTCGACACCGTGGGCGGGGTGGAGATCTGCACCGCGAAGCCGCTCAAGGACGCCTACACGGGTCTCGACCTGAGCGCGGGCCCCCACCAGCTGGACGGCGGGCAGGCCCTGCAGTACGTACGCTCCCGTCACATCGACGGGGCGGCCGACCTGGGCCGCATGCAGCGCCAGCAGAGGTTCATGGCCGCTCTGATCAAGCGGGCGACCAGCAGCGGCGTGCTGATGAACCCGGTGAAGTTCCAGCGGGTCGCCACGTCGATGCTCGACTCGGTCCGCGCCGACGAGGGTTTCGGTACCGAGCAGATGCTGGAGCTCGGCAAGGCCATGCGCCGCTTCACCCCCGCCTCGTCCGAGTTCACCTCCGTACCGCTGGAGAAGGACGGCTACCGGGTCAAGGGGATCGGGGCCACGGTGAAGTGGGACGCGCCGAAGGCCGAGAGGCTGTTCCGGGCGCTGCGTGAGGACAAGCCGCTCACCGCGCACCCGCCCGAGCGGGCCAAGGCCACGCTCGTGGATGTCGCCCCGGAGCGGATCCGGGTGCAGGTCTACAACGGCACACCGCGGGACGGTCTCGGCCAGGAGGTCGACGCGGCTCTGCGCGGCACCGGGTTCGACACCACCCGCCTGCCGCTGAACATCGGTCCGAAGGTGCTCAAGCGGACCCTGGTCAGCTACGACCCCCGGTGGGACCGGTCGGCGCGATCCCTGGCCGCGGCGCTGCCCGGCTGCGAGCTCAAGGCCGTGAAGGGGCAGGGCGGCACGATGAAGGTGACGGCCGGCGCGGACTTCGGCGAGGTGCGGCGGGTGCGGGGCGAGGACCCGCAGCGGGGCGAGTTCGACGCGGTGACGGGCGACCAGGTGGTCTGCCCCTGACCCGGCGCGGCGCCCTCGGCCGCGCGTCCTGTGCCGTGCGCGTACGTCGTGCGCCGTGCGACCTGTGCGCCGCGCGTCGTGCATCCTGCGCCGCGCGTCGTGCGGCCTCGGCGTGTCCGTCGGCCATGGGTGCGACGGCCGGTGCCAGGTTGCCCACTGTCCCGCTGTTCCGCTGTCCGCTTACGGGCCACTGAGCGAACTTCTAGCGGCGCTAGACAATATAACGGCGGAAGGCCTAGCATCGAGCCATGACCTAGCACCGCTAGGCATACCCTGGGGAGGGGACATGCAGGACGTACTGGCCGTCACCACCGTCATCGTGGCCGGAATGATGGTGGGGGTGGAATTCGCCGTGGCGGTGTTCCTCAACCCGATCCTCGACCGGCTCCCGGACAACGGCGGACTGGCCGCGCGCAGCGACGGGGCACGCCTCCTCGGCCGGGTCATGCCCTTCTGGTACATCGGATCGGTGGCCCTCGGCACGGTGTGGGCCGTGCTCGCGTGGGGCGAGGAGGGGGCACCGCTCGTCGCCGCCGGCGCCGGGATGCTCGTGCTGAGCGTGGTGATGTCGATCCTGCTGCTCGTGCCGATCAACTCGCGCGTGGCGACCTGGTCGCACGCGGGGGTGCCGGAGGACTGGAAGGAGCAGATGGGGCGGTGGGACCGGTTCCACTACGTCCGCGTGGCCGTCATCGTGCTCGGCTTCGCCCTGTTCGCCGTCGCGCTGGTGCATGCCTGACGGGAGGCATGGGCCGGGGGCCCGGGGCGGGTCGCGCGCTCGGGACGGGCTGCGGCCTCCTGGGCTCGCGCGGCCCGCGCGGTCGGCCCGGCGCCGCCGGCCTGCGGTGGCCGGCCCCCCGGAAGGAGCCGCGTACCGGGGTCCGGCGGCCGCAGTGCGGGGCCGCGGCCCGGCCTCAGTCGTCGATGCCCTCCGCGACGCGCTTCTCCCGCAGCTCCTTGATCGCGCGCCGTCGCGCCAGGCGGTGCGTACGCCTGATCTGCGCCTCCTGGTAGCGCCGCTTGTCCCGCTCCGTCTCGGGCACCACCCGTGGGACGCGGCGCGGTTTGCCCTCCTCGTCGACAGCGGCGAACACCAGGTACGCGCTGCCGACCTGCTGGGCGGGGGTCGACTCGTTCCACCGCTCCGCCATGACCCGGACCCCCACCTCCATCGAGGAGCGGCCCGTCCAGTTCACCTGGGCGCGGACGTGGACGAGGTCGCCGACACGGACCGGCTCCAGGAAGACCATCTCGTCCATCGAGGCCGTCACCGCCGGGCCGCCCGAGTGCCGGCCGGCGACGGCACCCGCCGCGTCGTCGACCAGTTTCATGATCACGCCGCCGTGCACGGTCCCCAGAAGGTTGGTGTCGCTGCCGGTCATGATGTGGCTGAGGGTGGTCCGGGAGGCCGAGGTCGGCTTGTCCGCCACCACGCCCTCCGGGGGCTGGGGCTGGTCTGTCATGCCCTCCACCTTATGCGGGGGCTTGCGCACGGTTGCATTGCATCAGCTTCGCAACAGCCCCGGACCGAAATCCGGTACACCCTGTAAGAGCCGAGGGCCGAGACGGCACACTGTTCCCCATGAGCGAATGGCCCGATGGGCGGAACGGCGGACCCGGCGAACGGTACGGACAGGGCAGTGCGAGCTCCCGGCCCGAGAGCGCCCGCGCGATGCCGCACGTCCGGCGCCGCCCCGCTCCCCCGCAGTCGCCGCCCCGCATCCCCCCGCAGCAGGGGCAGGGATATGACGAGGCCCCCGGCTACGACAGCGGATACAACACCGGGCAGGTCTACGGCGGCGGCGGACAGGGCCGCGGGGGCGGTCGCGGGGGCGGCCCCCGTGGCGGCGGCGACAGCGGATACGTCCAGCCCCGTCCCGCCGCCGACTGGGGCCGGCGCATCAAGGTCGGCGCGCTGACCCTCGTGGTCGTGCTGCTCGCCGTCTCCGTCGGCACCTACTTCTGGGCGGACGGCAAGCTCAAGCGCGAGGTGGACCTCTCCAAGGTCATCGAACGGCCGGGCGAGGGCGACGGCACGAACTACCTGGTCGTCGGCTCCGACAGTCGTGAGGGCATGACGGCCGAGGACAAGAAGAAACTGCACACCGGATCCGCCGAGGGCAAGCGGACCGACTCGATGATGATCCTGCACGACGGCTCGAACGGCCCGACGCTGATCTCCCTGCCCCGTGACTCGAACGTCGAGATCCCCTCGTTCGTCGGTTCCGAGTCCGGCAAGAAGTTCGCGGGGACGGGCCGCACGACGAAGCTCAACGCCGCCTACGCGGAGGACGGCCCGGAGCTGCTGGTCCGCACGGTCGAGTTCAACACCGGGCTGCGCATCGACCACTACGTCGAGATCGGCTTCGGGGGCTTCGCGAAGATCGTGGACGCGATCGGCGGCGTGGAGCTCGACATCCCCAAGGCCTTCAAGGACAAGAAGTCCGGGGCCGACTTCCAGGCCGGCAAGCAGACCCTGGACGGTGAGCAGTCGCTCGCCTTCGTGCGCACCCGGTACGCCTTCGCGGGCAGCGACCTGGACCGCACGAAGAACCAGCAGAAGTTCCTCGCGGCCCTGGCCTCCCAGACGGCCACCCCGTCGACGATCCTCAACCCGTTCAAGCTCTACCCGACGATGGGCGCCGGCCTGGACACGCTGATCGTCGACAAGGACATGTCGCTCTGGTCGCTGGCCAACATGTTCTTCGCGATGAAGGGTGTCACGGGCGGCGAGGGCACGTCGATGAACATCCCGCTCACGGGACAGAGCGTGAACGGCAACCTGGTCTGGGACAAGGCCAAGGTCAAGCAACTCGTCGAGCAGCTGAAGAAGGACGAGAAGGTCACGGTCAAGGGCAGCTGACACCCCCGCACACGAAGAGGTCCTCCGCCCGCTGCCGGGTGGAGGACCTCTTCGCGTGCGCGGCTCGACGCGCCCGTCCAGCCCGCGGGCTACGGCAGGTTCCTCGCCATCACGATCCGCTGGACCTGGTTCGTGCCCTCGTAGATCTGGGTGCTTTACAGGCCATACGGCTCTGGCCTGCACGAACACCCCTCCCAGAGGGGGCCTCCCCAGCATTTCCCCATGATCGTAAACAGTCTCCACAGGCAGGAGGCGCGCTGGAGGCACCACCACCAATCGCGCCGCATACGAGCAGGCCGGGCGCAGGTTACGCGGTTTCCCGTTCCGTCAAGCGTGATCACTTGACCCTTGCGCCACCCCTCGGGAGCATCAACCCAGATGCGGGGCACTGACAGCGGTACGGGAGAGGGGAACCCAGACCATGAAGGTCACCAAGCTGGTCAGCACGTGCGACATCAAGGACTGCCCGACGATCTACGCCACGGATCGTGGCACCTTCCTGGTACAGGGTGAGACGCCGACCGACCACGGGCTTCAGATTCCCGCCTACGAAACCCTGGTCGAGATCCCGATGGAACTGATCCAGAAGGCCATCCGTGACAACCTCATCTAGGACCCTCGGCGACCTCTTCGACACGTTCGAGCGCGAGGCATTCCGGCTGGAGACCCTGGACGACTACAGCAGGTCCGGGAGCGTCGACGCCTACCAGGCGTTCCTGGCCGGGGAGCCACAGCCCGACGACTACAACGCGGGATGGGTCAAAGAACTACGCTCGCACACCGAGAAGGGGAAGCGGGTATACCGGGTCCACATCCTGTCCCGCCCGCTCACGGACTATCTTAGGTTCGAACTGGGGTGGGGCTACCACAAGAACGTGAGCGGGGGCGAAGAGTTCTTCATCCTCGACATCACCGACAAACCCAACCCCTTGCAGAACGTTCCGGATTTCTGGTTCTTCGACTCCGAATCCGTGGCCGTGATGAACTACGACGGAAGCGGAAATTACCTGGGTTCGGAAGTGCTACCGCCGGAACGAACAGCGGAATTCACGCGGTACCGTGATGCGGCTCTCGCACACGCGGAACCGTTCACCGAATGGTGGGCTAAGTACGGGACGTGAACAGAGCACAGCTTGGAGCCGCGCTGCGGGCGCTGCGAGTGGCATCCGGCAAGGAAGCCAAAGCGGTGGCCCGCAGCGCCCTCATGTCTCCGTCCAAGCTGTCGAAGATCGAGAATGCGAAGCTGGCACCCAGCGCGACGGACGTAGAGCGCATCCTGACCGCCATCGGCGTCTCGGACGAGGTCAAAGCGGAGTACGCGGAAGCCGCACGCGCGTCAGCGACGGAGGCGACGGCGTGGCGCCTGCTCAAGCGGATCGGGGTCCACAAGGGCCAGCAGGCCGCCAAGGCTCTTGAAGCCCAGATGTCTGTACTGCGGCTGTTTCAACCCGCGCTCGTTCCGGGCCTGCTCCAGACTCCCGAGTACATCCGGGCCATTCTGCAACGCCACAACCTGAGTGAAGACGCACTCCAGCGAACGATCAATGGGCGACTTGAACGGCAAGCGGTTCTCTACGACACCGCAAAGTCACTTCGGTTCATCATCACCGAACCTGTTCTGCGCTGGCGCATCGTGCGACCGCAGATGACGGCTGCTCAGCTTGATCGCATCGTCTCTATTTCACGGCTCTCCCACGTGGACATCCGGATAGTCCCTCTGCGCGTTCAGCAACACGACATCGCAAATCATGCCTTCGTCATCCGTGACGACCGCATGGTGACCGTTGAAACCGTCCATGCCGAAGTCGTCGTTACGGACCCGCGAGATGTGAAGCTCTACATCGATCCGGCTGGCTAGGTTGGCTGGCATGGCTGACCCCAGACCCCTCGCGTGGCCACCTGCCCCGATCAAGACCGAGCGGCTTGTACTCCGCGAGTCGGAGGCCCGGGACCGCGCGACGGTCATCGAGCTGAACGCCTCGCCAGAGGTGAACGCCTACCTTGGTGGCCCTCAACCGCGCGCCGAGCTTGAACACACGGTGCCCGAGGTGCCCGGGCAGCGCCGTGGCTGGTTCGTGGTCGAGCTCGACGGAGCAATGATCGGCACGGTCCAGCTCAAACCGCACGCCCCCGAGAGTCCGAGTAACTGCCGTCTGGAGGCCGGAGAGACAGAACTCGGCTACTTGTTCCTACCGGAGGCGTGGGGCCGCGGGTACGCCACCGAGGCATGCACAGCGGCACTCGACTGGTTTGCTGCCGCCCTGCCCGGTGAGCCGGTGGTGCTCTATACCCAGACTGCCAACACCAGTTCGATGCGCCTCGCGGCGAAGCTGGGGTTCACTGAGGTGGAACGGTTCGAGGCGTGGGGCGCCGAGCAGTGGTTCGGCGTGTGGTCTTCGCTCACGCCGTCCGATTGATCGGGAGTCTGCTGCACGATCGGGTGACATATGAACTGGCTTGCCCACTCGCGTAGTCAAAACACCGAAGGCCCCGTCCATCCGGACGGGGGACTGCTGCATGATCGGGTGACAGTGGGGTTTATGCAGCCAGGGCTGCGGGTGGAGTCATGATGGCTTCGTACTCGACGGGGGTCAATCGGG
>NZ_JBEXWB010000293.1:0-8203 GCF_040629645.1 Streptomyces sp. NPDC005899
GTCAGCGGCTCCGGGTCGGGCAGGGCGTCGCAGACCGCGTCGGCGCCGCTGCCGCCCGCGTCCGGGACGGTGCCGTCGGTGAGGTAGTCCACCAGGTAGGCGTCCAGGCACGTGTTGCCGCTCAGGCTGATGCCGTGGTTGCCACCGCCCTGCTCCACGACCAGGGCGGAACCCTTCAGCTTGCGGTGCACGGCGACGCCGCCCTCGTAGGGGGTGGCCGCGTCGTCGGTGGCCTGGAACAGCAGCGCCGGCGGGATCTCGTGGTTGGTCACCCGGACCGGGTTCAGGGGCTCGACCGGCCAGGTGGCGCAGGGTGCGTTGTACCAGGTGTTGTTCCACGACATGAAGGGCGCCTTGCGGTGCGCCTGCCAGGTGTCGTCGCGCCAGGTGCTCCAGGTCCGGGGCCAGGCCGCGTCGCGGCACTGCACGGCCGTGTAGACGGAGTAGCCGTTGTCGCCCTCCGCGTCCACGGCGCCGAGGTTCTCGTAGGCGGCCACGAGCGCGGCCTCGCCCTTGCCTCCGGCGTACGCCGAGAACGCCTCGGCCAGGCCGGGCCAGTAACCGTTGTAGTAACCGCCGGGCAGGAAGGTGTCCTCCAGCTCGCTCGGACCGACCTCGCCCCCGGCCGGGTGCTTCTTCACGGCGGCGCGCATCCGGTACCAGGCGGCCTCGACCTCCGCCGGGTCGCTGCCCAGCCGGTAGGTGGCGTCGTGGCGCGCGACCCACGCGGCGAAGGCCTTGTGGCGGGCGTCGAACGCGTAGTCCTGGCCGAGGTTGTCCTCGTACCAGACGCCGCCGGGATCGACGATCGAGTCGAGCACCAGGCGCCGTACGCGCTCCGGGAACAGCTTGGCGTACACGGCGCCCAGGTAGGTGCCGTAGGAGTAGCCGAAGTAGTTGATCCGCGGGGCGCCGAGTGCCCTTCGGATCACGTCGAGGTCCTTGGCGGCGCTGACGGTGTCCATGTGGGGGAGCAGGTCGCCGTGGGTCTCGCCGCACGCGGCGGCGAAGGACGCCGCCCGGTCGCGGTTGGCCTTCTCGGCCCCGTAGGAGTCCGGCACGGTGTCGGGCCGCACCGGGTCGAAGTGCTTCGGCGCGCAGTTCAGCGCGGGGGTGCTCTTCCCGACCCCGCGCGGGTCGAAGCCGATGACGTCGTACTGGGCGGCGAGCTTCGGGGGCAGCGAGGAGGCCACGAAGCCGGCCATCGACAGGCCGCTCCCGCCGGGGCCGCCCGGGTTGACCAGCAGCGGGCCCTGCGACGTCCTCGCCGTATGGGGGACGCGCGAGAGGGCGAGGGTCACCTGCCTGCCCGAGGGGTGGTCGTGGTCCAGCGGCGCGCGGACCGTCGAACACTGGAGGGTGGGGTAGGACTCCGTCCCGCAGCCGGTCCACGTGAGCGGTGCGGCGGCGTGGGCGCGGGCCGGGGCGGAGGGGGGCGAGGTGGACGCGGCGGACGGTACGGCGCTCAGCACGCCCGCGACCGTCGCGCCGACGGCGACCAGGATTCCTGCACGTGTCGTCATATGGCCTCCCGTGGTGGAGAGAACGCGGCTGTGGGTGGCACAGCCCCCGCCGCATGCTCCCCGCAAACGGGCGCGGAAGGACAGATTCCGGCAGAGTTGACCCGATTGGTCAGACCGGCGGACCCGCGGCCGGGGCGGCCGCGCACGCGGGACCGGGGGTGACGGGACCTCAGGGCGTGGCTCAGAGCAGGGTCAGCTGGGTGGGGCCCTGTTCCTGCGGGCGCGGACTCCGCTCCTGCTCGGCGGGCGTCCCGGCGCGCGCGGGCGTGCCGATCCGCCGGGACCGGCCCCGGTGCGCGGGGCCGATGCCGTACTCGGCGGCCAGTTCGTGCACGCTGCGCGTGACGCGGCGCTGGTACCAGGTGGGCGCGTACGCCCCGTCCGCGTACATCCGCTCGTACCGCGGCACCAGGTGCGGGTGGTGGTGCGCGAGCCACCGCATGTACCACTCCCGGGCGCCGGGGCGCAGGTGCAGCACCAGCGGGGTCACCGAGGACGCGCCGGCGGCGGCGATGGCGCGGACCGTGGCGCGCAGTTGGTCCGGGTGGTCGCCGAGGAACGGGACGACCGGCGCCATGAGCACCGAGCAGTCGATGCCGTGGGCGGCCAGGGTGCGGACGACGTCCAGGCGGCGCTCGGGGGAGGGTGTGCCCGGCTCTACGGTGCGCCACAGGTCGCGGTCCGTGAAGCCCACGGACACGGAGATGCCGACCTCGGTGACCTCGGCGGCCTGCTTCAGCAGCTCCAGGTCGCGCAGGATCAGGGTGCCCTTCGTCAAAATGGAGAAGGGGTTCGCGTGGTCGCGCAGCGCCGCGATGATGCCGGGCATCAGGCGGTAGCGGCCTTCGGCCCGCTGGTAGCAGTCGACGTTCGTGCCCATCGCGATGTGCGCACCCTGCCACCGGTGGGACGCGAGGTGGCGGTCGAGCAGCTCGCCGGCGTTGATCTTGACGACGATCTGCGAGTCGAAGCCCAGGCCGGTGTCCAGGTCGAGGTAGCTGTGGGTCTTGCGGGCGAAGCAGTACACGCAGGCGTGCGAGCAGCCCCGGTAGGGGTTCACGGTCCATTCGAACGGCATGCGGGAGGCTCCCGGCACCCGGTTCACGATCGAGCGCGCCCGGATCTCGTGGAAGGTGATCCCCCGGAATTCGGGGGTGTCGAAGGTGCGCGTGGTCACCGCGTCCGCGGCGAAGAGCGCGCCGGGCCCCGGCTTCGCCCTCTGAGCGGTGTTTTCTGCCAGGTTGTCCCAGCGCATGGACGCCTCCTCGGTAGTACTGCGCAGAGAATAGAACATCTGTTCCCTTGATCGTGCGCGCCGGAACGGAGGCGGGAGGCGGGGCCCCGATTTTGAGGGGCCGCCCCCGAGGTGGTTGGCTCAGCGGCACCCCGAATAACCGAGTGCTGGAGGAGCAGGCATGGCGCAGGTCGAGGCCACGACGGAGCGGATCATCACGGCGGACGCGGAGACGGTGTTCGACGCGCTCGCCGACTACAAGGAGGTCCGGGGCAAGGTGCTCACCGCTCACTTCAGCGAGTACGAGGTGCGTGAGGGCGGAGACGGCGAGGGCACCCTCGTGCACTGGAAGCTCCAGGCCACCAGCAAGCGGGTCCGCGACTGCCTGCTCGACGTCACCGAACCCTCCGACGGCCGGCTCGTGGAGACGGACCGCAACTCCACGATGGTCACCACCTGGACCGTCACCCCGGCCGGCGAGGGGAAGTCCCGGGTCGTCGTCACGACCGTGTGGAACGGTGCCGGAGGCATCGGCGGATTCTTCGAGAAGACCTTCGCGCCCAAGGGGCTCGGCCGGATCTACGGCGAACTGCTGCAGAACCTCGCCACCGAGGTCGAGAAGTAACCACGCCGCGCCTCCTGCCGGTGTCACGGCCGGCCTCACCGGAACGGGTGGTTCTCCGGGGCGGCCGGTTGTGCGCCGCAACACCTCCCACCGGCGCATAAGCCCGCACCGCGCGCCCTGCGTACGCCCGGCCACGTTTGCCCCGCCTTGCCGCCTGATGCGAGAAATGGGCGGCGCAGTGCGATGAGGGGAGCGTCACGTGGTGGGTGGGATCACGAAGGTGAAGGACGAGCCGGGCGGTACGGGGGGTGCGGCGGCCGGACCGCTGCACCTCCCCCCGCCGGACACACCGGCCGCCGCGCCCGGGGAGACCGGCCCCCGGGGGGTCCGTCTCGTCTTCCTCGGCCTGATGCTCACCCTGCTGCTCGCGGCGCTCGACCAGATGATCGTCGCCACCGCCCTCCCCAGGATCGTCGGCGAGCTGCACGGCCTGGACAAGATGTCCTGGGCGGTCACCGCCTACCTGCTCGCCTCCACCATCGGCCTGCCGCTCTACGGGAAACTGGGCGACCTCTTCGGCCGCAAGGGCGTCTTCCAGTTCGCGATCGTCGTGTTCGTCATCGGCTCCGCCCTCGCGGGGTGGTCCCGCACCATGGACGAACTCATCGCCTTCCGGGCCGTCCAGGGAATCGGCGGCGGCGGACTCATGATCGGCGTCCAGGCGATCATCGCCGACATCGTCCCGGCCCGGGAGCGCGGCCGCTACATGGGCCTCATCGGCGCCGTCTTCGGCCTCGCCTCCGTGGCCGGGCCCCTCCTCGGCGGCTTCTTCACCGACCACGCCTCCTGGCGCTGGTGCTTCTACATCAACGTGCCGTTCGGCCTCGTCACCCTCGCCGTCATCGCGCTCGTCCTCAAGCTGCCCAGGCCGGCCGTCCGCCCCCGCCTCGACGTGCTGGGGGCGCTGCTGCTGGCCGCCGCCTCGACCTGTCTCGTACTGCTCACCAGCTGGGGCGGCACGGAGTACGCCTGGGACTCGCGGACCATCGTGGGACTCGCCGCCGGGGCCGCCGTCTCGGTCCTGCTGCTCCTCGTCGTCGAGCACCGGGCCGCCGAACCCCTCATCCCGCTGCGGCTGTTCCGCGACTCCGTCTTCACCGTCACCTCGCTGGTGGGCGCGGTCGTCGGGGTCGCGCTCTTCGGCGCCGCCAGCTACCTGCCGACGTACCTCCAGATGGTCGAGGGCGTGTCCGCCACCGAGTCGGGGCTGCTGATGCTGCCCATGATGGGCGGCATCGTCGTCGCCTCCGTCGTCTCCGGGCAACTCGTCTCGCGCACCGGCCGCTACCGCGCCTACCCCCTCGTGGGCGTGGCCGTCTCGGCCGTCGGGATGTGGCTGCTCTCCCTCCTGGACACCGGCACCTCACCGCTGGAGTACGGCGCCTGGCAGGCCGTCCTGGGGATCGGGATCGGCCTCGTCATGTCCATCCTCGTGCTGGCCGTGCAGAACTCCGTGCACCCCCGCGACCTCGGCACCGCCACCAGCGCCCACAACTACTTCCGGCAGATCGGCGGCAGCGTCGGCGCCGCGGTCTTCGGCACCCTGTTCGCGGGGCGCCTCGCCGACGCCCTGGAGGTGCGGCTCCCGTCCGGTGCCGGCCTGCCCGACCCGGCGTCGATCACCCCTCAGCTGGTCCACGCCATGGAGCCCGCGCTGCGTGACGCGTACATCCGGGCGTACGCCGACGCGATGCCGCGCATCTTCCTGTACCTCGTGCCGGTGCTCCTGCTCGGCCTGTTCCTCGCCTTCTTCCTCAAGGAGAAACCGCTGGTGTCCCACCACACCCCCCAGGCCGCCGACCCGGCCACGACGCAGACCACGATTCCGGCGGCCCGTGCAGTCCAGGGCCCGGGGCACCCCGGCCACCTCGCGGGGGTCCCGATCGGCGGGGACGTCCAGCACCCGGACGGTACGAGGGTGGGCCGGGCCGCGCTCACCCTCATCGACGTCCAGGGGCGGCAGGTCGGACGCGGGGCGAGCGGCGACGACGGGCGGTACGCGCTGAGCGCGCCCGGCGCCGGCTCCTACGTGCTGATCGCCGCCGCGGGCGGCCACCAGCCGCAGGCGGTCAGCGTCACGGTGGGGGAGCGGCCCGTGCGCCTCGACGTGGTGCTCGGCGGCGCGGGACGGCTCGCCGGAGCGGTCGTCACGCCCGACGGGGCGCCGGTGCGCGACGCCGCCGTCACCCTCACCGACGTACGCGGCGAGGTCGTCGTGACCACCCGCACCGGGCGGGAGGGCGGTTACGTGATCGCGGAACTCGTGGCCGGCGAGTACACCCTGGCCGCCAGCGCCCCGGCCTTCCGGCCCGCCGCCCTGCCGGTCAGTGTGCAGGCGGCACGCGAGACGCGGCAGGACATCGAACTGGCCGGCGGCGCCGTCCTGCGCGGAGTCGTACGGGCCCCCGGTGGCAGGGCGGTCGAGGACGCCCGGGTCACCCTGCTGGACGCGGCCGGCAACGTGGTCGGCACGCTGACCACGGGGCCCGACGGGTCCTTCCGCTTCGTCGATCTGTCGACCGGCGAGTACACCGTGATCGCCGCCGGATATCCGCCGGTCGCCACGGTCCTCCAGGTCCCCGGAGGGGGCCGCACCGAACGCGACGTCCAGTTGGGACACGAGGACTGACCGGCGGCGGGGCGGGACGCCGACCTCCCCTGCCCCGCTCTGCCCCGCCCCGGCAGGGCTCTCAGCGCAGGGGGTTCTCCCGTACCAGGGCCATCAGCGCCCTGGCCCCCGGGCTCATCGCCCCGGCCGGAGGGAGGACCACCACGCTCTCGTAGGCGGCACCGGGCGCGCCGTGGAGCTCCACCACCGCGAGCCCGGCGGCCTCCGGCTTGCGCGAGAAGTGGTGGGGGACGACCGCGATGCCGAGGCCCTCGTGCACCAGCTCCAGCAGGCTGTGCACGTCGTTGACCTCCAGGGCCACCGTGCGGCGGATCCCGGCCGCGGCGAACGCCTCGTCCGCCGCCCGCCGGGGCCCCCAGTCCGGATGGAAGTCGATGAACGGCTCGCCCCGCAGCGCGGCCCACGCCACCCGCGGCCCCTCGCGCGCCAGCCGGTGCCCGGGCTCGCAGAGGACGACCATGGCCTCCCGAGCCAGCGGCATCAGCTCGCCCCGCCACTCGCGCGGGCTGACGGTGGCCGCGAAGGCGAGGTCCAGGCGCCCGCCGGCCACCCCCTCCAGCAGGCTGGACGTGCCCTCCTGGCGCAGCCGGATCTCCATGTGCGGGTGTTCCCGGTGGAAGGCGGCGAGCAGTCGTGCCGGGCTGACTCCGGCCACGCACTGCTCGACCCCCAGGGTCAGCGTGCCGCGCAGCAGCCCCCGTACGGCGTCGACGGCGTCCCGGGCGGCCCTGGCCCCGGCCAGCGTGCGTTCCGCCTCCACCAGCAGGGCCTGCCCCGCCTCGGTGAGCCGCACCGTGCGGGTGGTGCGGCTGAACAGGGGCGTCCTCAGCTCGTGCTCCAGCGCCCGGACGGACGCCGACAGACCGGACTGGGACACGGCGAGACGCTCCGCCGCGCGGGTGAAGTGCCGTTCCTCGGCGACGGCGACGAAGTGCTCCAGCTGACGCAGTTCCATGATTGAACGATCCTAGCGATGAATCCAAGCGGAATCTCCTGTTGGACCGCTGGATCGATCTCCGTCAGGCTGGAGGACAGCGCACCAGACCTGGCGCGTTCCCCGGACCTCTCCCGCGGAGTGCTCGCATGTACCTTCCGTCCGCCGACCGCTACGCCGCCATGCCCTACCGCCGCACCGGCCGCAGCGGCCTGCTGCTTCCCGCGCTGTCCCTCGGGCTCTGGCACAACTTCGGAGGCGACCGGACCCCCGAGACGCAGGCCGCCATCCTGCGCAGGGCCTTCGACCTGGGCATCACCCACTTCGACCTGGCCAACAACTACGGCCCGCCGCCCGGCTCCGCCGAGATCACCATGGGCCGCGCCCTGAAGACGGACTTCGCGCACCTCAGGGACGAGATCGTCATCTCGACCAAGGCCGGCTACCACATGTGGGAGGGCCCGTACGGCGAGTGGGGGTCCCGCAAGAGCCTGCGCGCGTCCCTGGACCGGAGCCTGACCCGCCTCGGACTCGACTACGTCGACATCTACTACTCGCACCGCTTCGACCCGGACACCCCGCTCGAGGAGACGATGGGCGCGCTCGACACCGCGGTGCGCCAGGGCAAGGCCCTCTACGCGGGCATCTCCAACTACTCGGCCGACCAGACCCGCGAGGCCGCCCGGATCCTGGGCGAGCTGGGCACGCCCCTCCTCATCCACCAGCCGCGCTACTCGATGCTCGACCGCTGGGTCGAGGACGGTCTGCTGGACACCCTGGACGAGCTGGGCACGGGCTCCATCGCCTACTCGCCGCTGGAGCAGGGCATCCTGTCCGACCGCTATCTCGGCGGCATTCCCGAGGGGTCCCGGGCGGCGGGCGCGAGCCCGTTCCTGTCGGCCGACGCGGTCACCCCGGACCTGGTGGACCGCCTGGGCGCGCTGAACGGGCTGGCGCGGGAGCGCGGCCAGTCGCTCGCCCAGATGGCCCTGGCCTGGGTGCTGCGCGGCGGCCGGGTCACCTCGGCCGTCGTCGGCGCGAGCAGTGTCGCGCAGCTGGAGAACAGCGTCGCGGCGGCCTCGAACCTCGAGTTCGGCGACGAGGAACTCGCCCGGATCGACGAGGTCGTCAAGGGCATCACCCGCCCCTGACCCCCGGAGGAAGCCAAGATCGCGGTCTCCCACCTCTTCGACCTCGTCGCCAGCCACTGGAGCACCATCGTCCGCGAACCCGACCAGGCCCAGGCTGCCGGGTCGGG
>NZ_JBEXWB010000294.1:0-8186 GCF_040629645.1 Streptomyces sp. NPDC005899
CGGTGCCGCCGCGCGGGCCTCGGCGTGCGCGACGGCCGCCGGCGCGGTGGCTACCGGCCCGGGCCTCCGCGCGCCCGTCAGCTCCGGTGCGGCACGGTCAGCCGGTACCCGTCCTCGATGAGGGCGGGGAGATAGCGCCGCAGCGCCGCCACGCTCTGGGACCGGTCGCCACCCGCGTCGTGCGACAGGACGACGGCCCCGGGTGCCGCACCCCGCTCGACCCGGCGCACGACGGTGGCGGTCCCCGGGCGCTTCCAATCCAGGCTGTCGACGGTCCAGGCCATCGGTTCCATGCCCATCGCGGCCCCGATCTCGAAGGAGTTGCGGTTCCAGGCGCCGTAGGGGGCGCGGTACCAGAGGGGTGGGGTGCCGAGGGTCCGTTCGATCACCTCACTGGTACGGCCCAGTTCGTCGCGGATGGCGGGCCGCGAGAGCGCGGGGATCATCGGATGCGACCAGGAGTGGTTGCCGACCACATGCCCGTCGTCCGCCATCTCCCGCAGCAGGTCCCGGTTGCCGGCGGCCGGCTCGCCGCAGACGAAGAACATCGCCCGCACTCCGTAGGTGCGCAGGGTGGCCAGGATGTCCGGCGTGTAACGGGGGTCGGGGCCGTCGTCGAAGCTGAGCACCATCGCGTCCCGCCCGGCCTCCGGCAGCGCCTCGAACGGACGGGTGCGGACCGGCGGCGCGGCGGGCACGAAGCGTGGTGCACCCTGCCCGGTCATGGGTCTCAGCCGGTAGCCCCGGCCTCCGGTCTCCGTGCGAGCCTGGGGGCCGGCAGCCGTGCCGGGCGGCTCCCCTCCCGGCCTGACGGGCGTGCCGGCGGGGTCCGCTGCGGCCACGCGTACGGCGGCGACGGTCGCGAGCGTCAGGCCGAGGCGCAGGAAGGTGCGGCGCCCGGCCGGCATCTGATCGTTTTTCATGACCAACTGCTCGCACGGAGTCGGGCCCGGGCCCGCCGACGACACCGGGCGCACCGTGATGTGCACCCGATGGGGCGAGTGCCGTCCGGCCTGCGGTGAGGGCGGCCGCGCCGGCCCGCGGTGGCCCCGGGCTGCGGCACGGCCGGCGCGAACGACTACCCTCGGGGCCGTGACAGACCAGCAAGGACACCGCTTCGAGCGCGGTACGGACGGCCCCAAGGTGATCGTCGCCGGCATCGACGGCTCCGACTCCTCGATGCGTGCCGCGGCGTACGCGGCGGGGCTCGCCCGCCGGCAGAACGCGCTCCTCGCCCTCGTCTACGTGCAGCCCGTGCTGTCGGCCGGCGCGGCCATGGGAGCGCCGGTGGCCGAGGCGACCGGCGACGTCGCCGAGGGACTGGTGAGCGAGATCAGGTCGGCGACGGAGCGGCTCAAGGACATATGGAACGTCCGCTGGGAGTTCCACACCTTTCGCGGCGACCCGTACAACGGGCTGGTGACGGCGGCGGACGAGCTGAAGGCGGACGCCGTGGTCGTCGGTGCGTCGGAGTCCGCGGGACACCGGTTCGTCGGATCGGTCGCGGTGCGGCTGGTGAAGGCCGGCCGGTGGCCGGTCACCGTGGTGCCGTGACCCCCGGCGCCCCGGTGTCCTCCCGGCGGCGCCGGGTCACCTGAGCCCGTCCCGGGCGGCGCCCCGGCCGAGTACCGCACCGCCGACGCGCCCGCGGCGTCCGCCGGTGGGGTCGCCGCCCGGTGCGTCGAGGGCGGTGACGCGTCCGGCTTCGGGGTCCGACCGCTGGAGCAGGTATGCGGCTCCCGCGACCTGCCGCCGCCCACCGGCCGCGGCGGGCGCGCGAACGTGAAGCGGCGGACTTCGGGCACTCGTTGCCACGCGGGTCCCGCACACCGTCGTGGTCGGCCGTCGCGCCGGCGATCGGGTCGCCCATGCCGTGGGCGGCCCACCCGCCGTTGACTTCTCATACACCCGCGGCGGCACGTGTGCGTGCGTGCCGAGAGTGCACCATGCCGCCCGAGGCCGGCGGGGCGAAGCCGCGCGCACCACCCGCGCCCCGGCCCCCCGAGCCGCCCACCGCCGGCTCAGCCGAGACCTGCCACCCGGCGAACCCCCGGGGGCGTCGACGGCCGGCCGGTACCGGCTGTGGCGTCGAGCAGGCCGGTGAGGCGAGCACCATGGCGGGTGGGACGCGGTACTCCATGTACGCGACTCCCGGGCCGGATGCGTTCGACCTCCCGACCAGACATATCTTCATATCATCCATTTGGCTACAAAAGGGATCAGCCACCCGAATCGGCCGTATCGGCGTCCCCCGACCGTTCACCGCACCACTCGCCGCTCCGTGCGACCGCTCGGCGCACATCTGCGCGCACCGCCTGTTCCCCCGCTCCCCGATGCGTTCGTATACGCCAGGCGGGAGCGAGGCGGCAGGGCCTCTTCGGGAAGGGACGGACGTTCACGATGACCACGGCGACAACCGATGAGCGGGCCCTCGCTGAGTTGCAGCGGGAACACGGGCCGGCCCTGCTCCACTTCCTGCTCGGGCTCACCTTCGGCGACCGACAGCGTGCGGAGGACCTGTTGCAGGAGACGCTCGTGCGCGCCTGGCAGCACCCGGAGGCGTTCGACGCCCCGTACGACTCGATGCGCCCCTGGCTCTTCACCGTGGCCCGGCGACTGGCCATCGACGCCCGCAGGTCCCGTCAGGCCCGCCCGGCGGAGGTCAGTGACGTGGTGCTGGAGAGCGCCCCCGCGCGGGAGAACACCGCCGAGGCGGCGGTGCGCGCCCTCGATGTGCGCGAGGCCGTCAGGACGCTGAGCCCCGAACACCGGGCGGTGCTCGTACAGATCTACTTCCGCGGGCTGAGCGTGGGCGAGACGGCCCAGGCCCTGGGCATACCGGCGGGCACCGTGAAGTCCCGCTCCTACTACGCGCTGCGGCTGCTCTCGCGCAGCCTGCCCGGCTACTCCAGCAGGTCCTCGACGTCGAGCAGTGACAGCAGGCACTCGGCGTCCGCGACCTCCACGTAGGCGGCCGCGCACCCGTCGCACCGCTGGAGGTGCTGTGCGACGCGGCCGGTCTCCCGCGCGGCCAGGGCTCCCAGCACGTAGGCGCCCAGCAGCCGCACCACGTGGGGTTCGTCACCGCGCTCCGCGGTCATCACACCTCGCATCTGCCGACGGATCCTGCGCTTCTGCCCACGCGGCGGACGCTCCCCCGGTTCAATGCTGCGTGAAGCCCCGTACCGAGTCGAAGGAAGAGGCGAGACGGGATGCGTCCCGAACATCACGACGGAACCGGCGGGGGCGGGCCGCTGGTCCCGATGGACTGGCTGTGCGCCGAGTACCTCGCGGACGAGGTGCTCGTGACCGGTGACCTGATGGAACCGGCGACGCTGGAGTACCGCGCGGGGCGCGATGCCCTGGCACTGACGATCTTCCTCTCCGAGGGGGCGGCCCTCGTCCCCGACCCGGTGGCCGCCGACGCGCTTCCCGCCGCGAGGGTGGACGAACTGCGGCTGCTCACCGCGCGCGGCACCCCGTGGGCGCGGTGGGTCCGCCGGAGACTGGAGGCGCGGGAGCGGGCGGCCGTGCCGGACGGACGGCCGGATTCCGACCTGGCACTGGCGCGCGCGGCCTGGCGGTGGCTGGAGGAGACCGAACTGCTGGCGGCGGATCTGGAGGCGATCGGGGCCCCGCGCCCGGAGCACCCGGCGGAGGGTGAGCCGGACGGCGAGGCGCAGGTATGGACGCCCGCCTGGCAGCTCGGGCTGCCGCTGGGCCATCTGGCGGTCGATCTGTACTGATCCCCGCACCGGTGTCACGAACCGTGGACGCCCGCACGGTACTTGGGCAGCCGGACGGTGATCTTCGTGCCCGCGCCGACGCCCGTCTCGATGACGAGCCCGTACGCGTCGCCGTACACCTGCCGCAGCCGCTCGTCCACGTTGACCAGGCCGATCCCGGTGGAGGCGCCTCCCTCCCCGCGCAGGATCCGCCGCAGCCTCTCCGGATCCATCCCGATGCCGTCGTCCTCGATGACGACCTCGGCCTCCGCACCGGCGTCCAGTGCGCTGATGGTGATGCGGCTGCGGCGCACCGCGCCCTCCAGCCCGTGCTTGACCGCGTTCTCGACCAGCGGCTGGAGGCAGAGGAACGGCAGGGAGACGGGCAGCACCTCCGGGGCCACCTGGAGGGTCACGGAGAGCCGTTCACCGAACCGGGCCCGCACGAGTGCCAGGTACTGGTCGATGGAGTGCAGCTCGTCCGCCAGCGTGGTGAACTCGCCGTGCCGCCGGAACGAGTAGCGGGTGAAGTCGGCGAACTCCAGCAGTAGTTCACGCGCCTGCTCGGGATCGGTGCGGACGAAGGAGGCGATGGCGGCCAGGGAGTTGAAGATGAAGTGCGGCGAGATCTGGGCCCGGAGCGCCTTGATCTCGGCCTCGATGAGCCGGGTGCGGGAGCGGTCCAGCTCGGCGAGTTCGAGCTGTACGCAGACCCACCGGGCCACTTCCCCCGCCGCCCTGGCGAGGACGGCGGACTCCCGGGGCGCGTAGGCGACGAGCGCGCCGAGCACCCGGTGGTCCACGGTCAGGGGGACGGCGACCGCCCAGCGGAGCGGGCAGTCGAGGTCCCCGCAGTCGCTGTGGAAGGCGGTGTCCCGGCCACTGGCCAGAAGGGCCTGGACGTGCCGCATCACGTCCGCGCCGTGGTGGTCCCCCTCGCCGTCCCAGACGAGCACCCGGTCCCGGTCGGTGAGGCACAGGGCGTCGGTGCCGAGCAGCGAGCGCAGGCCCCGCGCCGATCTGCGGGCGCTCTCCTCGGTGAGTCCGGCGCGCAGGGGCGGTGCGGCCAGGGAAGCGGTGTGCAGGGTCTCGAAGGTGGCGTGTTCGACGGGGGTGCCCACGTCGCTGGTGCGCACCGGGCGGGCCGTGCGGCCCAGCAGGAAGCCGGTGCCGAAGAGCAGCAGGGCGAGCACGCCGATGGCGGCGATCCCGGCTCCGGTCATCGCCGGCGCCCCGTGCACGCGGCCGTCGTCGCCGGCACCCCGCGCGCGGGGCCGTCACGCCGTCCCTCCCGCGCCGTCACGGCCCACTCCCCCGAGGCACTCATCGCCCTCTCCCCGACGTGAGCGCTTCCGGCAGGTGGAAGCGGGACATGGCGGCGTTGGTGCCCGGCGGTATCCGCCCCGGGGTCGCGAGGGAGACGAGGACCATGGCGAGGAAGCCGACCGGTACGGACCAGACGGCGGGCCAGGCGAGCAGGGCGTGGGGCCATCCCGGCGGGCGTACGGCGCCGCTGACGGTGATCGCCACGGACAGCAGCGCGGAACCCCCGCCGAGCAGCAGCCCCGCGATCGCCCCCGGCGGCGTGAGCCGCCGCCACCAGATGCCGAGGACGAGCAGCGGGCAGAACGAGGAGGCGGACACCGCGAACGCCATCCCGACCGCGTCGGCCACCGGCACCCGGCCGACCAGCAGCGAGCCGGCCAGCGGTACGGCGATCGCCAGGACGGTGGCCAGCCGGAAGTGCCGGACGCCCCGTGAGGGCAGGACGTCCTGCGTGATCACCCCGGCGACGGCCATGGTGAGGCCGGACGCCGTGGACAGGAACGCGGCGAACGCGCCGCCCGCGAGCAGGGCGCCGAGCAGGTCGCCCCCGAGGCCGCCGATCACCCGGGCGGGCAGGAGGAGCACGGCGGCGTCGGAGTCGCCGCCGTGGATGAGCTCGGGCGCGTAGAGCCGTCCCAGCGCACCGTAGACGGGCGGCAGCAGGTAGAAGGTGCCGACCAGGGCGAGGACCGCGACGGTGGTCCGGCGGGCGTCGCGGCCGTTGGGACTGGTGTAGAAGCGCACCACGACGTGGGGCAGGCCCATCGTGCCGAGGAAGGTCGCCACGATCAGGCCGTACGTCGCGTAGAGCGGGTGCTCGGCGCGGAAGGCGGAGATCTGGTCGTCGAAACTGACGCGCGGCTGTCCGTCGCCGCGCCACGCCAGCACCAGGAAGACCGCCGGGACGAGGAGCGCGGTGAGCTTCAGCCAGTACTGGAAGACCTGCACGAAGGTGATGGAGCGCATGCCGCCCGCCGCGACGGCGACCACCACGACCGAGGCGACGAGGACGTCGCCGAGCCAGCCGGGCGCTCCGGTCAGGATCCGCAGGGTGAGCCCGGCGCCCTGGAGCTGCGGCACGAGGTACATCCAGCCGGCACCGACCACGAACACGCTGACCAGCCTGCGCACCTGCCGGGACTCCAGGCGCCCTTCGGCGAAGTCGGGCAGGGTGTACGCGCCGGAGCGGCGCAGCGGGGCGGCCACGAAGACGAGCAGGACGAGGTATCCGGCGGTGTAGCCGACCGGGTACCAGAGCATGTCGGGGCCGTGCACGAGTACCAGCCCGGCGATGCCGAGGAAGGAGGCGGCGGAGAGGTACTCGCCGCTGATCGCCGCGGCGTTGAGCCGGGGCCGCACGGTGCGGGAGGCGACGTAGAAGTCGGACGTGGTGCGGGAGATCCGCAGCCCGAATCCGCCGACGAGGACGGTGGCGAGGACGACGAGGGCGACCGCCACCACCGATGCCGGGTGGCCGGGTGTGCTCACGGTGCGGGTCGGCCTTCCACGAGTCTGGCGAAGTCGCGTTCGTTGCGTTCCGCACGGCGTACGTACCACCAGGCGGCCAGGGTGAGCGGCGGGTAGGTGGTGAAGCCGAGGACCGCCCAGACGACCGCGTTGCTGCGCAGGGCCTCGAAGACGAGCGGCAGGGTGCCGGCCACCAGGGCGAGGAGGGCGAAGACGGTCAGCCCGGCGCGGAGCTGGCTGCGCATCAGCGAGCGTACGTAGGCACCGCCGAGAGCCGTCTGCTCGTCGATCTCCGACTGGGCACGGTAGCGGGGCAGCGGACGTACCCGGCGCGGCTCCCCCGTGACCACTTCGCGCCGGGGTGTGCTCTCTGCGGACATGGGCTCGGAGTGTAGGCGCCAGGGGAACGTCTGGGAAGGGCCCGCAGAGAGGTAGGCGCAGGTCAGCGGCCGGTCTGACGCATCAGGAGGTCGCGCAGCGCGCGGGTGTGGCGACGGCTGACCGCCAGTTCGGCCTCCCCGACGCGCACGCTCATGCTGCCCGCGTCGAGCCGCAGCTCGTCGATGCGGTTCAGCGCGACGAGATGGCGGCGGTGGATGCGCACGAAGCCGCGCGCACGCCACCGCTCCTCCAGGGTGGTGAGCGGGATCCGGACGAGGTGGCTGCCGGTGGCGGTGTGCAGCCGGGCGTAGTCGCCCTGCGCCTCCGCGTACGCGATGTCCTCGACGGCGACGAAACGGATCACCCCGCCGAGCTCGACCGCGATCTGGTCGGCCGCCGTGTCGTGGACGGGGGCGGAACGTTCGCCGACCTGTTCGGCGACGCGGCGCACGGCCTCGGCCAGGCGCTCGCGGCGGACCGGTTTGAGTACGTAGTCGACGGCCTTGAGGTCGAACGCGTGCACGGCAAAGCCTTCGTGGGCGGTGACGAAGACGATGAGCGGAGGTGCCGCGAAGCCCGCCAGGAGCTGTGCCACATCGAGTCCGGTGAGTCCGGCCATGTGGATGTCCAGGAAGACGACGTCGATGGCGGACGGGTCCTCCGGTCCCGCGTCGACGGCGCCGCCGATGCGCCGCAGTGCCTCGGTCGCCCCGGTGGCCCCTTCGGCGCTCCGGACACGGGGGTCGGAGCGCAGGAGGTACAGGAGTTCCTCCAGGGCGGGCTCTTCGTCGTCGACGGCCAGTACACGCAGCATGAGGCCGGAGTGTACGACCTGGTGGGCGGCCGGGAGGCGGGAGGTGGCCGGGTCCCACGGCATCGGTCCGGGCCGCCGTCGCGGCGCGCCGGGAGCACCGCGACCGCCGTCCGCCGGGGTGCGGGCCGCGTCCCGTGGCCCCGCTCCCTGAGTGATGGCCCGGCCCGCCGCGTATCTGAGGGCATGCGCACCACCGACTGCCACCAGGACGCCGGAGCCTACGCGCTCGGTGTGCTCGGTGCCGCCGACGCCTTCCGCTTCGAGGAACACCTCGCGGGGTGTGCCGCGTGCGGGGTCCGGGTGCGGCAGTTCGGTGGGGTGCGGAGCCGGCTGGCGGCGTTCGTGGAGCTCCTGCCCGCGGGGGTCGCGCCGGTGACGGCTTCCGGCCCCGGGATGCCTGACCGGCTGGTCGCCGCGGTGGCGTCCGGGCGCCGCACGTCCCGCAGGCGGCGGGTGGCGCTGGCGGCGGCGGC
>NZ_JBEXWB010000295.1:0-8120 GCF_040629645.1 Streptomyces sp. NPDC005899
GTCCGGCCCACCACCGCAGGGGCCGCGGGCGGCCCGCCGGGCACCGCGAGCCGGGGCGGAGGGGCCCGGGGGGCCGGTCAGGAAGCGGTCCGCTTCTTCGCCGCCGTCTTCCTGGCGGGCTGCCGCTTCCGGCCGGCGGACTTCGTCGTCCCGCCCTCGCCCGCCGCCTTGTCACCCGCCGCCTTCCTCGCCGCCGGTGCGGCCTTCTTGCGGGTGCGCGGCTCCCGGGACTTCATCTCGTGCACGGTCGCGTGCTCGCCCTCCGGCTCCTCCCCGCGCGTCTCCCGGGCCGCCTTCACCGAGGCGTTCAGGGCCGCCATCAGGTCCATGACCTTCCCCGGCTCCTCCTCCTCGCCCTCGCGCGGCTGCGGCAGCTCCTTGCCCTCGGACTTGGCCGCGAGCAGCTCCTCCAGGGCCTCCCGGTACCGGTCCCGGAAGCCGGAGACGCCGTCCAGGGCCATCGTGTCGGTGAGCTGGACCGCCCGGTCGATCTCGTCCTCGTCCAGCTGGACGTCCCGGGGCGCCAGGGACTCGGGGCTGCGGATCTCGTCGGGCCACCGCATGGCGTGCAGCACGATGGCGTCCTCCCGGACCCGCAGCAGGCCGAGCCGCTCCCGGTTGTGCCAGGCAAACTTCGCCACGGCCACCTTGTCGCTCCGCTCCAGCGCCTTGCGCAGCAGGGTGTAGGGCTTCGCCGCGACCTGGCCGTCGACGGCCAGGTAGTAGCTCTCGCTGATGCGTACGGGGTCCACGGCCCCGGCGTCGACGAACGCGACGATCTCGATCGCCTTCGCCGTCGGAAGCGGCATCCGGTCGAGCTCCTCGTCGGTGACGGGCACGGTCCGGTCCTTGGCGACCTCGTAGCCCTTGCCGATCTCGTCCTGCGAGAGCACTTCGCCGTCGAGCTCGCACACCTTGCGGGTGCGGATCCGGCCCATGTCCTGCGCGTGGTACTGGTGGAACGAGAGCGAGTGGTTCTCGGTGGCGGACACCACCTTGATCGGGATCGTGACGAGCCCGAAGCTGATCGCTCCGGTCCACAGGGGCCGCGGCATCCGTACCTCCAGACTCCAGACCCCCCGGTGGCTGGGCCGGGAGGCGGACCGGGGCGCCCGGAAGGGAGAACCGACCCGAGAGGGTCAGGGCGCGCCCGGGCCACCGCCCGTACCACCGATCCTCACGCGGCGTCCCGGGACCCGCATGTGGATCACACCCCTCCGGGGGGTGTGCCACCGGTCAGGGGCCCTCCGTCACGCGGGGCGTTCCACCGCCGCTGACGCCGCCCCCTCGCTCACCCGCGCGTCAGGTCCAGCTCGCCGACTACCTGGTCACCGCTCGTCTCGCCGGTCAGGCGGAAGCCGAGCCGCCGGTAGAACCCCTCGGGGCCGTGCTCGCCCTGCCCCCAGGTGACCGTGACGCGGTCCTGCCCGCGTCGCCGGATCTCCTCGCAGACGGCCCCGACCGCGAAGCGGCCGTACCCCCGGCGCTGTTCGCCGGCGGCGACGGCCAGGCGCCACAGCCCCGAGCGGGGCCGGTCCGCGGGATCGTCCGGGTCGAACCGTACGTCGAAGAAGGCCATCACGAAGCCGACCAGCCGGTCGCCGTCGGCGATCAGCCGCGGCCAGGCGGTCTCGGGCTGGACGTACGCCTCGGCCAGCGACCGGGCGACCGGGGCGACGAAACCCGCCTGCTCGGGCGCCACCTCCAGGCGGCAGGCGTCGAGGACGTTCTCGGGGGTGACCTTCTCCAGGCGGAGTCGCGCTGTCATGGGCGCACGGTAAGGGCGCCCCCCGCACTCCGGCCAGCCGTTTTCCGCGTCGGGCCCGACTGCCCCCGGTCGCGGCCGGTCACCAGGCGGCCGGGCCGTCCTCGTCGAAGAAGCCGCCGGTGGGGCCGTCGGCGCCGATGGAGGCCAGGCGCACGATGACCTCCGCGCCCTCCTCCACGGTCTTGACCCCCTGGTGGGCGTTGAGATCGGTCGCCGTGTATCCGGGGTCGACGACGTTGAACCTGATGCGGGGGTACGCCTTGGCGTACTGCGACGTCACCATGACCAGGGCGGTCTTGGAGGAGTTGTAGTCGAGGGCGGCCACGTGGAACTCGACCCGCTCCGGATCGGTGGTCGCCGCGATCGAGCCGAGACCGCTGCCGACATTGACGACGACCGACGCGTCACCGGCCTCCAGCAGCGGCAGGAAGGCGCGGGTGACGCGGACGGCCCCGAAGACGTTCGTCTCGTACGTGTCCCTCATGTCGTCCCCGGTCACCTCGCCCACCGGCTTGCGGGCCCCGATGATGCCGGCGTTGTTGACCAGGACGTCCAGGCGGCCCGCGTCCTCGCGTACGAAGGCGGCGGCGGCCTCGACGGACTTCTCGTCGGTGACGTCGATCGTGACGGAACGCGCGCCGAGGCGTGCCGCCGCCTCCTGCCCGCCCCGGGCGTCGCGGGCTCCGACGTACACGGTGTGCCCGGCTTCGACGAGGCGCCGCGCGGTCTCGAAACCCAGGCCCTTGTTCGCGCCGGTGATGAGTGTGACGGTCATGTTCTCGCTCCGGGATCCGGTCGGTGAGTGGGTCATGCCTCCACCGTCCCCGTCCCGGCCGCGCACAGGCAGTACCTCCCGCAGCATGGGGACCGGCAGTACCAGGCTGTCGGCGGTCGCTCCCCGGATACTGGAACGGTGAGCGAGACGAAGAGGTGCAAGGAGCTGGGCGACGCGCTGCACGGCTGGCGCGACCGGCTCTCCCCCGCGACCGTCGGAATGCCCACCGCGGGGGTACGGCGGGCGGCCGGGCTCCGCCGCGAGGAGCTGGCCCAGCTCGCCAGCCTGTCGGTCGACTACATCACCCGCCTCGAACAGGGCAGGGCCACCTCGCCCTCCCCGCAGGTCCTCGCCTCACTGGCCCGGGCCCTGCGCCTGTCGGACGCCGAGCGCCAGCACCTCTACCTGCTCGCCGGGCAGCCGGTACCCGGCCCCGGCCAGATCCCCGTCCACGTCCCGCCCGGGCTGCGCCGCCTCATCGACCAACTGGGCGGCGCCCCCCTGAGCGTCCACGACGCCGCCTGGAACCTGCTCGAGTGGAACCGCCCGTGGGCGGCCCTCTTCGGGGACCCGTCCGCCCTGCGGGGCCGTGAACGCAACGTCGTCTGGCGCCACTTCGCCGGGCTGTTCGACCGGGTCAGGCACACCCCCCAGCAGGAGTCCGCCTTCGAGGCGGCCATGACCGGTGATCTCAGGGCGGCCACCGCCCGCTACCCCTCCGACGCCGGACTGCGCACTCTGGTCAGGGACTTGCGCCAGACCTTCACCGCGTTCGCCGACCTGTGGGACTCGGGCATCGTGGGCGTCCACGTCTCGGCGAACAAGACCGTCCACCACCCCGAGGTGGGCGTCCTCGCCCTCGACTGCGACGTGCTCGTCGCGGCCGGCAGCGACCTGCGCGTCGTCGCCCACACGGCGGCGCCCGGCAGTGAGAGCGCCGACCGGTTGAGGCTCCTCGACGTCATCGGCATCCAGGCCATGCCGACGGCCGGCCCCGTGGCGTAGGACGCCCGCACGGTCCGCACATCCCCCTTCCGGCTCTCCCCAGCCGCCTCCGGCCACCGGCCGAGGCGGCTGATGTTTTTCAAGCTGCTCGGAACACGCTATAAATGAGCAACTTCGAGCATTGCCCGCTTGGATTCATGCAGCCTGTACCTGCGAGGGAAGCCCATGCCGCTCATATCCACCGGTGACATCACCCTCGAGGCCCGGACGAGAGCGAGGGGCGTCGGGGCCTTCAACGTGGTGCAGATCGAACACGCGCAGGCCATCGTCAGCGGGGCGGAGGCGGCCGGACTTCCGGTGATCCTCCAGATCAGCGAGAACACCGTCCGCTACCACGGCGCCCTGGAACCCATCGGGCTCGCCTCGCTCGCCGTCGCCCGGGCCTCCCGCGTCCCGGTGGCCGTGCACCTCGACCACGCCCGGTCGGCCGGCCTGGTCCACGAGGCCGTCCGCCTCGGTTTCACGTCCGTCATGTACGACGCGTCCACGCTCCCGTACGACGGCAACGTCACCGCGACCCGTGCGATCGCCGACCACTGCCACGGCCACGGCGTCCGGGTGGAGGCCGAGCTCGGCGAGATAGGCGGCAAGGACGGGGCGCACGCCCCCGGGACGCGGACCGATCCGGACGAGGCGCGCGCGTTCGTCGACGCCACGGACGTCGACGCCCTCGCCGTGGCCGTCGGCAGCTCGCACGCCATGCTGACCCGCGACGCCGTCCTCGACCTCGCGCTCATCTCCCGGCTCCGCCAGGCGGTACGGGTCCCGCTCGTCCTGCACGGCTCCTCGGGCGTCGGAGACGCCGGACTGGCCGAGGCCGTCGCCGCGGGCATGACGAAGGTGAACATCTCCACCCACCTGAACAAGCTGTTCACCCGGGCCGTGCGCACCTACCTCGACGCGCACGCCGACGCGGCCGACCCCCGCCGGTACCTCGGCCCGGCCCGCGACGCCGTCGCCGCCGAGGTGACGCGCCTGCTGCGGGTACTGGCCGGCACCGGCGCGGACCCGGCGCGATAAGGTCGGCGGCGAGCACGAGGAGGACCGGGTGGCGGCACACACGCGATGGGCACGGCTGCTGGAGATCCTCAGCGACCAGGGCCACCTCGACGTGCTCGACGCCGCCGAGCGGCTGGGCTGCTCCGCCGCCACGGTCCGCCGCGACCTGGACGAGCTGGCCCGGCAGAATCTGCTGACCCGCACCCGGGGCGGCGCGGTGGTGAGCAGCGTCGCCTACGACCTGCCGCTGCGCTACAAGGCGGCCCGCAAGGCCGACGAGAAGCAGCGCATCGCGCGGGCAGCGGCCGAACTGATCCCCTCGGGGTCGACCGTCGGCATCAACGGCGGCACGACGGCCTCCGAGGTGGCCAGGGAACTCGCCGTGCGCCCGGAGCCCCCCGGCGGGGGCACCGCGCTGACCGTCGTGACGAACGCGATCAACATCGCCAACGAGCTGGCGGTCCGCCCCCAGGTGAAGATCGTCGTCACCGGCGGAGTGGCCCGCCCCAACTCCTACGAACTCGTCGGTCCGCTCGTGGACTCGGTCCTGCGGACCCTGGCCCTGGACTACACGATCCTCGGCGTGGACGCCGTGCACCCCCGCTTCGGGGCCGCCACCCACGACGAGTCCGAGGCGGGCGCGAACCGGGCGCTCGCCGAGTGCGCCAACACGGTCGTCGTGGTGGCCGACTCGGCGAAGCTGGGGCGCCGGGCCTTCGCCCAGGTGTGCGGGACGGGCGCCGTGTCGATCCTGGTCACCGACCGGGACGCCCCGGACGACGTGGTGGAGGAGTTCACCGCCCTCGGCGTCGACGTACGACGTGTCTGACGTCCGGCCGGTGGAGGCGTGACGCCGCCCTGACGGACCGTCACCGGTAGTCCTCCGGGTGGCCCTGCATCCAGGTGTTGACGCGGTCCCGGGTGCCGATCAGCTCGTCCCGATGCGCCTCCAGCTCCTGGGTGGAGGCGTCGTCGCCGAGCGTGGTGCGCAGCGTGGTGAGCCAGGCCAGCGGCTCCTCGAAGTGGCCCGGGCCCTGCGGGTCGGCTCTCATGGCGCCGTCCAGGCGGGCCAGTTCGTCGTCCACCCGGCCCAGGAAGTAGGCGCAGTCCCCCGCGCCGGGCGTACAGGTGTCGCCCAGGGTCGCCTGGAGCCCGGCGAAGGCGTCGCGGACCAGCGAGGGGGCGGGCCCGCCCGCGTGCGCCCCGGTGTCCCCGCCGGCGGTGGCCGTGGCCCCGGCCTCCGCCGAAGCGTCCGCCCGTGCGGCGGTCGGCGAGGCAGCCGGCCCGGCGGTGGCTGCGGTGGCTGCGGGTTCGGGTGTGCTCGCGAGCAGGGAACAGCCCGACAGGCACACCCCCAGAACCATGACGGGTATCGCGGTACGCAGAGCGGTACGGACAGACATGAGGCCCCCCTCGACAGGTTTCCCAGACCTTACGTCGTCCCCGCTCCGCACCCGCACGGGCCCGGGAGGGCCTCGCCCCGTGACCGGCCTCCGCGGGTCCGGCCCGTGCGCCTCTGCGAGGCGTCCGGGCCCGGCGGTGGAGGCGCCGCGTGCACGCCCGGCGGGTGGTACGAGAGCGTGGCGAACGCCCGTGGGCCCCGAGGAGGCGCCCCTGGGCCCCCGGGAGGTGGGGGGCCCGGCCGGCGCGTTAGCCTCGGATCGATCCTGATCCGGATCGGCTACGAGACGAGTGGAGGCGGCGGCTATGGCGAAGGTCCCGGCAGCGGCGGTGGCGGCGGGCGGACTCGTCGGCGGGTACGCGATCGCACGGTGGACGAAGAAGCGCCCGCTGGGCGGAGTGGCCCTGGCCGCGGCCGGCTCGGTGGCCGCCTACGAGTGGAACCGGCAGGCGGGGGCCCGGGCGGCGGCCGGACTGAGCGCCGCCTACGTGGCAGCGTTCGCGGGCTCGCACCCGCTCGCCAAGAAGGTCGGCGCCTGGCCCGCCGTCTTCACCGTGGCGGGCGCCGTGGCCGCGGCCTCCTGGACGGTCACCCGGCGCAGCGCCTGACAGCCCGGGGGCTCCCCCGGTACGGGAAGTCCGTACCGAGAATCTTCGTGCCAGGGGATTGAACACGGGCGCCGCCGGGTGCGTACTGAACGGCAACTCCCCCGCGTGACCCGGGGGCGCTCCCGTACGACAGGCCGGGTGCGCCCCCGGCGCGCTCCCTACGCCCCCAGTGCCCGCGAGACCGAATAGATCACCAGGCCGGCCAGCGCGCCCACCACCGTGCCGTTGATCCGGATGAACTGCAGGTCCCGGCCGATGTGCGCCTCGATCTTCTTCGACGTCTGGTCGGCGTCCCAGCCGGCGACCGTGTCGCTGATGAGGGACGTGATCTCCGTGCGGTACGTCGTGACGACGTACACCGCCGCGTCCTCCAGCCAGCCCTCCAGCTTGGCCTGCAACCGCTCGTCCGTCGACAGCCTGGAGCCGAGCGACAGCAGCGAGGCCCGGGCCCGCAGCCGCAGCTCGCTCCGCTCGTCCTCGGCCGCCGCGATGATCATCGAACGGACGGAGGACCAGGCGGAGGCGATGACGTCCTGCACCTCGCCACGGCCCAGGATCTCCGACTTCAGCCGCTCCACCCGGGCCCGGGTGTCCGCGTCCGTGCGCAGGTCCGACGCGAAGTCGGTCAGGAAGGTGTCGATCGAGGCGCGCGCGGGGTGCCCCGGCATGTCGCGCATCTCCGTGACGAAGCGCAGCAGTTCCTTGTAGACCCGCTCCCCCACCCGCTTGTCGACGAAGCGCGGCGTCCAGCCCGGCGCACCGCCCTGGACGGCGTCCATGACGGACGCCTCGTGCTCGACCAGCCAGTCGTGGGCGCGTACGCAGACGAGGTCGACGACCCTGCGGTGGCCGCCGTCCGCGACGATCCTCTCCAGCATCCGCCCTATGCCCGGGCCGACCTCCACCGCGTCCGCCCGCCGGGTGATCGCCTCGCCCACCACCGCCTGCACGTCGGAGTCCCGGAGCACGGTCAGCGCCCCCCGCAGCGCGGTGGCCAGTTCGTCGGTGACCCGGTCCGCGTGTTCCGGCTCGGACAGCCACGCCCCGAGGCGCGCGCCGACCCCCAGAGCGTGGATCCGGTCACGAACGACGTCCCCGGAGAGAAAATTCTCGCCCACGAAGGAACCGAGGGACGCCCCGAGCTGATCCTTCTTGGTGGGGATGATGGCGGTGTGGGGGATGGGCAGACCCAGCGGGCGGCGGAACAGGGCCGTGACCGCGAACCAGTCGGCCAGCGCACCCACCATTCCCGCCTCGGCGGCCGCGGCGACGTAGCCCGGCCAGCCGCCCACACCCGTGTGCCTCGCCCAGGTGGCGAGGACGTACACGAGCGCGACGAGGAGGAGCAGACCGGTGGCGGTGGTCTTCATACGGCGCACCCCGCGCCGCTTCTCCTCGTCGGCGGCCGTGTACGCGAACCCGCCGAGCGACGCCCCCGGCCTGCCGCCGGGCGCGGCCCCGGCGCCCCCCGGGGGGGGCCGGCCGCCGGGGGCCCCCCCCCGCGGCCCCCGGGCCGGTGCCGGGCCCCCGGCCGGGTGGAAACCGGAGAACGGAAGAGCGGGG
>NZ_JBEXWB010000296.1:0-8115 GCF_040629645.1 Streptomyces sp. NPDC005899
TTCGTGGTCGCGTTCGCTTCGCCTGCCGCTGCGGGCAGGTGCCGCCCTCGTACCTCGGGCGACCCCTACCCTCCGCTACGGCTCAGCTCAGCCGCACGGTGTTCGTGGTCGCGTTCGCTTCGCCTGCCGCTGCGGGCAGGTGCCGCCCTCGTACCTCGGGCGACCCCTACCCTCCGCTACGGCTCAGCTCAGCCGCTCGATGACCATGGCCATGCCCTGGCCGCCGCCCACGCACATCGTCTCGAGGCCGAACTGCTTGTCGTGGAACTGGAGGCTGTTGATCAGCGTGCCGGTGATGCGGGCGCCCGTCATGCCGAAGGGGTGGCCGACGGCGATGGCGCCACCGTTGACGTTGACCTTGTCGAGCGGCAGGCCGAGGTCCCGGTAGGACGGGATGACCTGGGCGGCGAACGCCTCGTTGATCTCGGCCAGGTCGATGTCGTCGATCGTCAGCCCGGCCCGCTTCAGCGCCTGCTTGCTCGCCTCGACCGGCCCGTATCCCATGATCTCGGGCGAGAGGCCGGAGACGCCGGTCGACACGATGCGGGCCAGCGGGGTCAGGCCCAGCTCGCGCGCCTTGGTGTCCGACATGATGACGAGGGCCGCGGCCCCGTCGTTGAGCGGGCAGCAGTTCGCCGCGGTGACGAGTCCGTCGGGGCGGAACACCGGCTTCAGGCCCTGCACGCCCTCCAGGGATACGCCCGCCCGCGGGCCGTCGTCCTTGGAGACGACCGTGCCGTCCGGCGTCGTCACAGGGGTGATCTCGCGCTCCCAGAAGCCGTTCTTGAGGGCCTCCTCCGCGAGGTTCTGCGAACGCACTCCGAACTCGTCCATGTCCTGACGGGTGACGCCCTTGATCCGGGCGAGGTTCTCGGCGGTCTGTCCCATCGCGATGTACGCGTCCGGGACGAGGCCCTCCTCGCGCGGGTCGGTCCAGCTCGCGCCGGACTCCTCGGCGCGGGCCGCCGTGCGGGCCTCGGCCTCCGCGAAGAGCGGGTTGTGCGTGTCCGGCAGGCTGTCGGAGTTGCCCTTCACGAAGCGGGACACCATCTCGACACCGGCGGAGATGAAGACGTCCCCCTCGCCGGCCTTGATCGCGTGCAGCGCCATGCGGCTGGTCTGGAGCGAGGACGAGCAGTAGCGGGTGACCGTACAGCCCGGGAGGTGGTCCATGCCCATCTGCACCGCGATGATGCGGCCGAGGTTGTTGCCCTGCTCGCCGCCGGGAAGACCGCAGCCGAGCATCAGGTCGTCGATGTCCTTCGGGTCCAGCTCCGGGACCTTGGCCAGCGCCGTCTGGATGATGGTCGCGGTCAGGTCGTCCGCGCGCAGGTCCTTGAGAGACCCCTTGAAGGCCCGGCCGATCGGCGAACGGGCAGCAGAGACGATCACGGCTTCGGGCATCACGCGGCTCCATGAGGGCTGGAAGGCAGGAAGGCTGGGACTGACTTGGAAGTTACCCGTACGTATAGCTGAGGTCACCCGGCAAGCGATGTGATGCGGGCCTCTTTTCTAAGCAACCGCTCAGTCACTCGTTTTCTTCCCCCGTATCCGATCCGGGTCCGGCCGCACCCGGATCGGCGTGCCGTCCGGCGCACCCACGCTTCCGGGCGGCCCGTCCCCGCCCAGGTCCGGCCGTGTCCGCGCCTCGGACGGCCCCTCCCAGCGTCCGTGCCCTCAGCGCCCGTCCGTCACGCGGACCGCCACGGCGCCCCGGTCTCCGGAGGGGCCGAGCGGCCCTCGCCGGAGCCGTCGTGCGGCACCGGCTCCGTGTGGGCGGGCAGCCGGCGCCTGCGCCGGTGCTTGAGCAGGGCCCACGGCGCCCGGGCGCCGGTGACCTCCGTACCGGCCTCCCGTGCGGCCTGGGAAGCCGCCTCGGCCACCGGCAGCATGTCCTCCCGCCGCGACCCGTCCAGGTGGTCGGACTCGGGCCACAGGCCCAGGGCCGCGCACAGCGTGGGGAGCATGGCCATCGACGCCGTCGCGTAGCCCTCCGCCGAGGGGTGGTAGTTGTCGGGGCCGAACAGCTCACGCGGGTTCGCCTCGAACTCGGGGCCGAGAAGGTCGCCCAGCGACACCGTCCGCCCGCCCTGCTCCACCGCCCCGATCGTCTGGGCTGCCGCCAGCTGCCGGCTCACGCGCCGGGCCAGCCACCGCAGCGGCTGGTAGACCGGCTCGAGTGTGCCGAGGTCCGGGCAGGTGCCGACGACCACCTCCGCGCCGGCCGTGCGCAACCGCCGCACGGCCGTGGTCAGGCACCGCACCGACTGCGTGGCCGGCATGCGGTGCGTCACGTCGTTCGCCCCGATCATGATCACGCAGACGTCCGGGACCCCCGATGGATCCGTTAGGATCAGCGACACCTGGCGCTCCAGATCGTCGGAGCGAGCCCCCGGCGACGCCACGTTCCGCAGATCCACCGGGCGCTCGGCCACCGCCGCCAGCCCGGAGGCCAGGAGCGCCCCCGGCGTCTGACCGGCCCTGCGCACCCCCTGGCCCGCCGCCGTCGAGTCACCCAGCAGCACGAAGCGCAAGGGGTCGGCGGGCCCGGCGAACGCCACCCCGTACCGTCCGTCCGCACTCGGTGGCACCGGGGCCGTACCGCCGCCCACCTGCCGTTTCGCCAGCTGTACCTCGGCCAGTACCAGGCCTACCGTCGCCGCGCCGATCAGCCCGACGCTGCCGCCGCCGTAGGCCGCGCCCGCCGCGATCCGCCGTGCCACCCTCGCTCTCGACACAGTCCGGTCCACCTCCTCCATGCCTACAGCCGTACACAGCAGTACCTGCCCCGCGAGGGGTATGGCCCAATCGCTCCGCCCGATCATGTGCGCCTGCGCATACTCTTGCCTGACCATCTCGGAGATCCCGGAGTACACGGTGCAATTCCACGATTCGATGATCAGTCTTGTCGGTAACACCCCGCTGGTGAGGCTGCGTAATGTGTCGGCAGGCATTCAGGCGACGGTCCTGGCCAAGGTCGAGTACTTCAACCCCGGCGGGTCGGTGAAGGACCGCATCGCGCTGCGCATGATCGAGGCGGCCGAACAGAGCGGCGAGCTGAAGCCCGGCGGCACGATCGTCGAGCCGACCAGTGGCAACACGGGTGTCGGCCTGGCCATCGTCGCCCAGCAGAAGGGCTACAAGTGCATCTTTGTCTGCCCGGACAAGGTGTCGACCGACAAGATCAACGTCCTGCGCGCGTACGGCGCCGAGGTGGTCGTCTGCCCCACGGCCGTCGATCCCGAGCACCCGGACTCGTACTACAACGTCTCCGACCGCCTGGTCCGTGAGACGCCGGGGGCCTGGAAGCCGGACCAGTACTCCAACCCGAACAACCCGCGCTCCCACTACGAGACCACGGGCCCCGAACTCTGGGAGCAGACCGACGGGAGGATCACCCACTTCGTCACGGGCGTCGGCACCGGCGGGACGATCACCGGTACGGGTCGCTACCTCAAGGAGGTCAGCGGAGGCGGGGTGCGGGTCGTCGGCGCCGACCCGGAGGGTTCGGTCTACTCCGGCGGTTCGGGCCGGCCGTACCTCGTCGAGGGGGTCGGTGAGGACTTCTGGCCGAGCGCCTACGATCGCACGGTCACCGACGAGATCGTCGCCGTCTCCGACAAGGACTCCTTCCGGATGACGCGGCGCCTCGCCAAGGAGGAGGGGCTGCTCGTCGGCGGTTCCTGCGGCATGGCGGTGGTCGCGGCGCTGGAGGTCGCGCAGCGGCTCGGCCCCGACGACGTGGTGGTCGTCCTGCTGCCGGACAGCGGGCGCGGCTACATGAGCAAGATCTTCAACGACGAGTGGATGGCCGACTACGGCTTCCTGGAGGACACCGGACCGTCCGCGCGGGTCGGTGCCGTCCTGGACTTCAAGGAGGGCCCGCTTCCCTCGCTCGTGCACATGCACCCCGAGGAGACGGTCGGCGATGCCATCGACGTACTCCGCGAGTACGGCGTCTCACAGATGCCCATCGTGAAGCCGGGGGCCGGGCACCCGGACGTGATGGCCGCGGAGGTCATCGGCTCCGTCGTCGAGCGGCAGCTCCTGGACGCCCTCTTCACCCAGCGCGCCTCGCTCTCCGACCCCCTGGAGAAGCACATGTCGGCCCCCCTGCCGCAGGTGGGCTCCGGGGAACCCGTCGAGGACCTGATGGCGGTGCTCAGCGGCACGGACGGCGCCGACGCGGCGATCGTCCTCGTCGAGGGGAAGCCGACGGGGGTCGTGAGCAGGCAGGACGTGCTGGCGTTCCTCGCCAGGGACGCCGCCCCCAAGCCGTGACCCGGCCTCCGGGCTGCGCGGACCTCCGGGCTTCGCGAAAAAGGTACGAGGGCGACACGTGCACGCAGCACCGGCTTAACACGGCTCCGGCAGAGTGATCGGTGTCGGCAGGGAAACCCGCCGGCACCGAGTACGGCGACACGGACTACGGAGCGGCTCCCGGACCTCCACCGTCGCCCGGACGCGACCCCGGCCCTGACCCGGGAGCGTCCCTCGTGGGGACCGCCGTCGTCCCGCCCTCCGGGTGACCGGGGGTGCGGCGGTCCCCACGACGACTCGTCCCTTCCGGCCCCCCGCCCGGCCACGCCCGGGCTTTTCCGGACGGGACGCGGAACCTCGGACCCTCCATGCCGGACCCGCGCCTCGCGGGCCGGTCCTCTCGCCGTACGCGGGACCTCACGCGATCCGGGCCGAACTTCGGACCCTCCGCGCATCGGGCCGCCGCCTCAGTCCTCCCAGCCGGACCCCTCCCGCCGCGGCCGGAACCAGGGCCACGCGCGGGCGGCGTGCACGGCGTTGACGCCGACGATGCCCAGCCAGGCCACCACGAGCCCGTCGATCCCCGCGTTCGCGACGCCGATCGCGGACAGCGGGACGGCCAGGACCAGGGAGACGGCCCCGAAACCGAACCGCTCCCCGAAGCCGCCTCCCCCCTTGGCCGGTCGGGTGGCGCCACGGGCGGTGGCCGTCTGCCGCTCGGCGAAGTGCCTGCGCACCTGGCGGTCGAGCGTGCCGTCGAGCCGCCGCTCGACCTTCTCGAGGAACGAGTCGACGAGGGCGCTCTCGTATTCCGGGCCCAGCTCGCCGCGGGCCTGCAGGGTGGCATCGAGCTCGCGCTTGAGCTCAGGGTCACGGGCTTCCATGCCGCTCACGGTACGGAGCCGGACGGCCGGGGGCAGTGGGGCTAACCCCCCGGTTCCGCACAGCCGTGGCAGGTTCTCCCGGACCGACCGGCACGCCCGAGTGATCGAGTCGGCCGGCAACGGTCCCGAGCCGGCTCTGCCGCGGGAGCACGGAGGAAGCGACCGTGGGCCCGCTCACGGCTCAGCGCTCGGTCACCTCCGCCAGGAACGCCTCCGGGGTGACCGCGTAGCCCAGGGAGTTGATGACGGCGACCGGGGTGCGGTCGAACAGGACCGTCGGGGTGGAGCGGACGCCGCTCGTCTCGAAGGCGAGCGAGACCTGCGCGGCCCACGGCAGGTAGGTGCCCTCCCGGACCTTCCGCCGGAAACCCTCGGTGTGCAGTGCCTCGATCTCCTCGGCCGGCCGCAGGAGGTTGTCCCGGTCGGCGAACGCGTCGTCCTCCTCACCGGGCTGATCGGCGTACAGGGCCCGCAGGTAGTGGAAGAAGGGTTTCTGCCCCTCGTCCGCCGCCGCTCCCAGCGCGGCCAGCGCCTCCATGGAGCCGGTGCCGCCCGCCGAGTCGTCGAGGAACGTACCGAAGTGGTGGTCCACCGCGAACCGGCCCTCGTCCGCGGCCCGCTCCATCACGGCCCCGAGGCCGAGCTCCATGCGCTTGCAGTAGGGGCAGCGCGGATCGGCGTAGACGCTCAGCACGTGCGCGGCGTCGTCGCTCCCGTAGCGGACGACGACACCGCCGGGGCCCCTCGTGTTGGCTGGAATCATGGTTCCAGGGTCGGCAGGGGGCAGCCGTCCCGCAATGCGAGCGTCAGCGGCTGTATATGGACATTCAGCCTGCATGCTGGCTGAATGGATTCGGCGGTACCGGTCCGGTGCGCCGGATCTCCGGAGGGGACACACCATGAGCGGGAGCAGCCCGGCCGCGCGGTTGCAGGGGCTCTTCGAGGGGCGCAGGCTCACTCCCACGCAACGGCGGATCGCGCACTCCATGGTGCGGCGTGCCACCGACGCCCCGTTCCTCTCCAGTGTGGAGCTGGCCGAGCTGGCGGGGGTGAGCCAGCCCTCGGTCACCCGGTTCGCCGTGGCCCTCGGCTTCGACGGGTATCCGGCGCTCCGCAGGCACCTGCGGGAGGTCGCACCGGAAGGGACGGAGGGCGGCGCCGGCGGGGAGGCGGACGTCAACGAGTACCAGCAGGCCGTGCGCGCCGAGATCGAGAACCTGCGGCATCTGGACGACCTGCTCGCCGACCCGGTACCGGTGGAACGGGCGGGCAGGCTGCTCGCCGGATCACGGCCCCTGCCGGTGCTCGGGCTGCGGGCGGCGTCCTCGCAGGCCCGGGGCTTCGGTTACTTCGCCGCCAAGGTGCATCCGGACGTACGGGTGCTCGACGAGGGCGGCAGCATGGTCCACGACCGGATCGACGCGGCCCGCCGGGCCGGAGCGGGAGTGCTGCTGTGCTTCGCGCTGCCCCGGCACCCCCGCGAGGTCGTGGACGCGCTGGCGTACGCCCGGCAGCAGGGCCTCACGGTGGTGACCGTCGCCGACTCGGCGTTCGCACCGGTGGCCGCCCACAGCGACCTGCTGATCCCGGCCGCCGTGGGCACCGGACTGGCCTTCGACACGGCGTGTGCGCCGATGCTCCTGGGACGGGTGCTGCTGGAGGCCATGTGCGACGGGCTGCCCGAGGCCCAGGCCCGGCTGGAGGACTTCGACGCGAGGGCCGCCGCGAGAGGGCTGTTCGCCGAGTAGGGCTCACGCGCACACGTCCGCCGTCTCTCAGAAACCGCTCATCTGCGCCCGTTGACCTCCGCGCCCGGAAGGTCCACAGAACTGGGGAAGGGGTACGGACGTGGGGCGTGGAGCGCAGTCGCTGGCGAGGGTGGCCGTGATCGTACGGGCCGGGGCTGCACCGCTGTGGTGGCCGGGGCTGCTCGCCGCGGCCGTCGGCGCTTTCGTGCCGGGGCTGACCGGGCGGCGCATCGGGCTGCTGACCGGGGCGGTGCTGTTCCTGGTGGGCGCGGCCTCGGTGGCGTCGGCCCGCACCGGGCGGTACGCGGAACTCGCCCGGGCGGCCACGCGGGCCGGGCGCGGTGACCTCCTGCAGGACCGGCACGTGACCGTACGGGACTGGCGCCGGAGGAACCGGTGGTGGTTGCTGGGAGCGTTCGTGGTGGCGGTGGGCAGTGCCTTCGTGCTGCCGGGGGCCGGTGGGCTCCTGTTCGCCGGAGCCGGTGCCGGGCTCTGGGTGAAGGCCGTACGGCTCGGGCGGCGCGAGCGGCGTGACGACGCCCTGTACTGGGTGTGGACCGACCGGGTGCGGCGGGGGCGGCCGGCGGGCAGCCAGGTGGAGGGGTACAAGGTGACCGGGCCGATGGCCGGGGACGCCGCGCCCGGTGGGGCGCGGCGCCGCCGGTGACTGTGCGGGGCGGGTCCGGCCGGTGGGGGCGGCGGGGGTCAGACCTCCAGCTCGGCCTCGATCTTCCTCAGCTGGTGGCGGGCCATCGCCAGGTTGGCGCGGCCGGAGTCCAGCACGAGGTAGAGGAACAGGCCGTTGCTGCCACGGGTCTTGAGCAGCCGGATCAGGTGGTACTGCGTGCTGAGGGTGATGAGGATGTCCTCGATCTCCTCCTGGATGCCCAGGTGTTCCATGGTGCGGAGCTTGGCGCGTACGACATCGGTGTTGCCCGCCGCCGCGACTTCCAGGTTGAACTCCTTGCCACCGCCGAGGGTGCCCAGGGCCATGCCGCTGGTGTAGTCGACGAGCGCGACGCCGAGGGTTCCCTCGATCGACGTCATCGCTTCCTTCAGTGACGCTTCGGTGTTGGCCATGAGTGCTCTTTCCTCTCCCTGGCCGGCTCGGGTGGCCGGTCCGTTTCTGCGGTCGGTGGCGCGTCGTGGTGTCAGGTGGTGTCCGGCGCGGCGCGGCGCGGGAGGGCCCGGGGCTGCGGCGGGCGCGGGGGAGGCGCCGGCCG
>NZ_JBEXWB010000297.1:0-8051 GCF_040629645.1 Streptomyces sp. NPDC005899
ACCTCGACGGCCGACACCCCCGCGCGCCGGTGCGCCGCGGCCAGCGCCCCGCGCAGCACGCCGAGCAGCTGACCGCCCACCGGCTCCGGGACGAGGGCGTCCACCGGGCCGGAGAAGTGCACCGACGGCTGGAAACCGAGGACCGCCGCGGCGCCGGCCGTCTCCCGCAGGACCCGGCCGCGGAAGGTGGACGGGGCCTCGGCCGGCGGCTGCTGCAGGGCGAAGATCGCGGTCCTGACCTCCTGGATGGTGGAGTCCAGCTCGTCGACCGCCCGCGCGAGCAGCTCCGCGGTCCCGCCGTCGCCCGCCAGGTCCTTGCGGCGGGTGGACTCCAGCATCATCTCCGTCGCGAACAGCCGCTGGACGACGAGGTCGTGCAGATCGCGGGCGATCCGGTCGCGGTCCTCGTAGACCGCGAGCTGTTCGCGGTAGTGCTGGGCGTCCGCCATCACGAGGGCCAGCGCGGCCTGGGAGGCGAACCGCGAGGCGAGCAGCCGGTCCAGCGCCGTGTAGGGGCGGCCGCCGCGCCGCCGTGGGAGGGCGAGCGTGCCGATGAGCCGGCCGCCGCTCCGGAGGGGGAGCATCATGCTGGGGCCGAACCGCTCCCGCACGTGGGTCGTCATCCGCGGGTCCGTCGCGGAGTCCTCCAGGAACACCGGCTCACCGCCCAGCAACTGCACGAGGACCGGGGAGCCGGGCTCGATCACGGTGCCGACGAGGCCCGCCGGGTCGTCGCGGGTGGAGGCGGTGACGATCTCCATGCCGCCCTCCCCGGTCGGCTGGAGGATCACCCCCGCCGACGCGCCGGCGAGCACCCTGGCCCGCTCCGCGACGGTCATCAGGGCGTCCGCCGTTCCCGTGCCGCCCAGCAGGGCCCGGGTGACGGCGGCGGCCCCCTCGATCCAGTGCTCCCGCTGCCGCGCCGCCTCGTGCAGGTGGGCACCGTCGACGGCCGCGGCCGCCTGGGAGGCGAGCAGCCGCAGCAGCGCGAGGTCCGTGTCCGTGAACCGCCCGGCTTCCCGCGCGGTGAGGCAGAGGCAGCCCGGCACCCCGGAGGACACCCGGATCGCGGCCCCCAGGAAGGAACGCCCGGGCGAGCGCCCGGCCGCCGTGCCCGCGCAGCGCGGATCGGTGGCCGTGTCGTCGATCCGCAGGGGCTCCCCGTCACGCAGCAGCGCCGCGACGAGGGTGCCGCGCGGGTCGAGGAGCGGCCCGGGGTCCTGGCGTCCGGCGTCGGTGAGGCCGGTGGTGAACAGCCCGGTGACACGGTTGTCGCCGGTGTCCACGAGGATGAGGGCGCCCTGGTCCGCGCCGGCCAGCGCGGTGGCGGTGTCCACGATGTGCTGAAGGGTGCTCCGCGGGTCCGGGCCGGTGCCGCCCACGGTCCGGTGCGGGTCTCAGCGGGCGAGCGGGTTGAGGACCAGCGGCTGCACCGTGCCGTCCAGCATGGCGCCGAGGCCGAGGATGGAGCACACGTCGGGCCGCTCCGCGATGTGCACGGGTACGCCCGTGGCGTCGCGCAGCATCTGGTCCAGCCCCGGGAGCAGGGCGCTGCCCCCGACCATCATGATCCCGGAGTCCGCGATGTCGGCCACCAGGTCGGGCGGGCAGTCCCGCAGCACCTTGCCCAGGCCGTCGAGCACCGCCATGAGCGGGGTGTGGATGGCCTCCCGTACGGCGGCCGTGTCGACCTCCACCGACCGGGCCAGTCCGGTGACCACGTCACGGCCGTGGATCTCCGTCACCGCCGGGCCGTTGAGCGTCAGGCCGTTGCCCCGCAGCGCCACCTGCAGCGGGCGCACCGACTGGCTGGGCAGCATCAGCTCGTGGTGCTGGCGCAGGTGCTGGATCACCGCGCGGTCGATTGCCTCGCCACCGACGGGGATGCGGACGGCCGTCACGATGGAGCCCAGCGAGAGCACCGCGATCTGGGTCGTGGCGGCCCCGCACACCATGATCATGGTGGCGGTGGGCTGCTCCACCGGCAGTCCGCAGCCGACGGCCGCGGCGATCATGGTGTCGACCAGCTCCACGCGGCGCGCGCCCAGCCCGACGAGCGTCTCCACGGTCGCCCGCTGGGCCAGCGGGTCGGCTTCGTGCGGGGTGCAGGCGGCGGCCCGCAGCCGGGGCTTGCGGCGCAGCTGGCGGCGGAGCTTCTCGCCGAGCAGGTGGCGCAGCATGCGCTGGGCCATGTCGATGTCGACGACGGTTCCGCCGGTCACGGGCCGGACCACCCGGATGTAGGCGGGCGTGCGGCCGGTCATCTGCTCGGCGAGGGCGCCGACGGCGATGAGCGAGCCGGTGCGGGTGTTGACGGCGGCGACACTGGGCTCGTCGACGACGAGCCCGGCTCCCTTGACGTACACACGGGTCCTCGCGGCCCCGAGATCGACGGCGACGTGGCAACGGCGCAACTGCTCAAGACTGACGGTCACGGCAGGTCTCCCGAGAGCGCTGACGGCGGGCACCGGCGGCAGCCGGCTGTCCTGGCATCGTCACGCCGGGCGGGTGACGGCGCGCGCTGGGTGAGGCGTACGAGGGACCCCGAGCTGACGGTGCGCCAGCTACCGGTCACCGGCGGGAAGCAGGCGCTGGAACAGGCCCCAGGTGAACTCGGCGACGCGGCCACGGCCGTCGGCGGGGTCTGTGAGGGCCAGCGCCCAGCGGGTGGGTGCGCTGCCCTCCATCGGGCGGGCCCCCGGGAACGCCCGGGCGACCTCGTCCACTGTGCAGGTCCACGGCCGCAGATCGCCGGCCGTACGCAGCTCAGGCCCCGCCCTGCCCGGGGCGCGGACCAGCCACTCGTTCCACACGGCACCGCCGGGGCCCGCCATCACCTCGAACCGCAGGTCGGGCCAGAGCGGCAGCGGCCACAGCAGCGCGTCGCACTCCAGGTCACCGACCGCTCGGCGCACGGCCGCCTCCGGCTCGCCGAGCACCGAGCGGTAGCGGCGCAGCGCCCCCCGGCCGTGCGGGGCGCGCACCATGGCCTGCCAGCGCCGGTTCGCCTCGCGCATCTCGGCGAGCGAGGCGCTCAGCTCGTGACGGGCGTCCTCCACCAGGCCCGGCTGGTGATCGGCCATCCGGCGCAGCAGGACGAGCTGGAACTCGAGCGGCCCGAAGGGGGTGCGAGCGGTCATGGCGCCCATCCTGCCGCGTCTCGCGCGTATCGGACGCCGCGCGCCGGAATCCGTTCTTCCACACAGGATCCTCACCTGAGCGGCTTCCTCGGCGTTTCCCGCCGAACTAGTCTGCGGGCGCCATGGATTACTGCCACCCGTGCCAACGGCACCTCAACGGCGCCCTGGCCTGTGCCGGTTGTGGAACCCCCGCCGACGCGCTGGTCCCCTACGCCGTCCCGGCGCACCCCGGTCACGAACCGGAGCCGCCGGGCGAGACCATCGAGCCCGCAGGGGCACGAGGGTCCCGCCGCCGCGCCCGGGGTGCCCCGGGCCGCAGGGGGCACCGCCGCCGGGGACGCGGTGTGCTGCTGACGGCGGCAGGGGTGGTGATGGCCGCCGGCGCGCTGAGCCTGGCCGAGCTGGCGGCCGAGTCCGAGTCCGAGCACGGGACCGGCGCCGCCGACTACGTGAGCGAGGCGGAGGCGACCGCGGCCGGACCGGCCCCGGCCCCCTCCTCGGCCGGCACCGTGTCCGAGGGCCCGGGGCCGGTGGACGTCCCTACCGCCGTGCCGGTGGCGGACCCCCGTCCCACGGATGCCGGGCCGGACGTGACGGCCTCGCCGGGGGGCTACGAGGCGCCCGCACCGGCGTCCGTCCCGCCCGAGGAGCAGCCTCCCGCGTCCCCGGTGTCCCCAGACACCGGGGACACCGGAGACGCCGGGGACGCGGGGGACACCGGCACGCCGGCCGGGCCGACGCCCTCCGGCGACCCCACCGCCGAGCCGACGCGGCCCGCACCTCCGGGCGAACCGTCACCGGCCCCTTCGCCCACCGAGACCTGCACGCGGTGGCTCTGGTTCTGCACGTGAGGACGCCGGCACGGCCTTTTCCGTGCTCCGGCGGGTGTCCGTGCGCAGGTGGGTGTCCGTGTTCGGGGGGACGTCCGTGCTCCGGCGGAGGGCCGTCCACCCGGAAAACCTGATGCCCCGGCCCGCGTCGCGGCGGTCGCCCGGCGGTGCGGCCGCGGGGTCAGGCCGTCTTCCGGGGGTCCGTACGGCGGGTGTCCCCGGGCCCGGCGGCCGGTTCCTCGCCGAGCATGCGGCGCAGCAGGTCGCGCAGCATCGTGCGCTCCACCTCCGACAGCTCGGCGAGCGGCTCGCGGGCGAAGTCCAGCGCGTCCTGGAGCTGCCGGGCCGTCCGCAGGCCGTCCCGGGTGGGGGCGGCCAGCTTCACCCGCCGGTCGGCGGGGTCCGGCCGGCGCTCCACCAGGCCGCGGAGCTCCAGCCGGTCGACTATGCCGGTGATGTTGGAGGGCTCGCACTTGAGTCTCCGGGCGACCTTGCGCATGGGCATCGGTTCCAGGGAGAGGAGACCGAGTACGCGGGCCTGGGCGCCGGTCAGGGCGTGGGCGGCGGCGGCCCGGTCGTACTCCTCGTGGTAGCGGGCCACGACGCCGCCGATGAGTTCGATGACGTCCAGGGTCAGCGGGTCCGTGCGCGAGGAGGCCATGACACCCAGGATACCCAATTACTTGACAAGATGAAATATCGATGCGCATGGTTGTTTCAGGTGATGAAGCATTCTCTCTTCCCACCCCCACACGTTCCGTGAGACATCGAGGAGACCCCCAGCCCATGTCTGCAGCACTTCCCACGTCCAGCCGCGAATGGCACCTCGTCGCCCGCCCCCAGGGATGGCCGGAGGCGAAGGACTTCGCGCTGCGCGAGGCGCCGGTGACCGCTCCCGGCGAGGGCCGCGTCCTCGTCCGCAACCTGTACTTCTCGGTCGACCCGTACATGCGCGGCCGGATGAACGACGTGAAGTCCTACACCCCGCCCTTCAAGCTCGACCACCCCATGGACGGCGGCGCGGTCGGCGAGGTCATCGCCTCGAACGCCGACGGCTTCGCCGTGGGCGACCACGTGCTGCACGGCCTCGGCTGGCGGGAGTACGCCGACGTGCCGGCCAAGCACGCGGTGAAGGTCGACGCCTCGATCGCCCCGCTCTCCGCCTACCTCGGCGTCCTCGGCATGACCGGGCTCACCGCCTACGCGGGCCTGTTCGACGTCGCCTCCTTCAAGGAGGGCGACGCCGTCTTCGTCTCCGGTGCGGCCGGTGCGGTCGGCAGCCAGGTCGGCCAGATGGCGAAGCTCAAGGGCGCCTCGCGGGTCATCGGTTCCGCCGGGTCCGACGAGAAGGTGAAGCTCCTGGTCGAGGAGTACGGCTTCGACGCGGCCTTCAACTACAAGAACGGCCCCGTGCGGGACCAGCTGCGCGAGGCGGCGCCGGACGGCATCGACGTCTACTTCGACAACGTCGGCGGCGAGCACCTGGAGGCCGCGATCTCCTCGTTCAACGTGCACGGCCGCGCCACCATCTGCGGCATGATCGCCCAGTACAACGCCACGGAGCCCAGCCCGGCCCCCCGCAACCTCGCGCTGGTCATCGGCAAGCGGCTCCGCCTGCAGGGCATGCTCGTGGGCGACCACTCCGACCTCCAGCCGCAGTTCGTCCAGGAGGTGGCCGGCTGGCTCGCCTCCGGCGAGCTGAAGTACCGCGAGACGAAGGTCGAGGGCATCGAGAACGGCTTCGACGCGTTCGTGGGCCTCCTGCGTGGCGAGAACACCGGCAAGATGATCGTTTCGCTGGACGCCTGACCGCCGCTCCGCCGTCACCCGCTAGGCTCGGCCCAGGCCGTCGCGGTCGTGGGCGCGAGCCGCGGCGCATCAGCAGGAGGAATCCTCGTATGACCATCCAGAACATCGACGTGGCCTACACCGCCGTCGCCACCGCGGAGAACGGCCGTGACGGCCGCGTCTCCAGCGACGACGGCAAGCTCGACGTCGTCGTCAACCCGCCGAAGGAGATGGGCGGCAGCGGCGCGGGCACCAACCCCGAGCAGCTCTTCGCGGCGGGCTACAGCGCCTGCTTCCAGGGCGCGCTCGGCGTGGTCGCCCGCAAGGAGCGGGCCGACATCTCCGGCTCGACGGTCACCGCGTCCGTCGGCATCGGCAAGACCGAGGCGGGCGGTTTCGGCCTGGAGGTGGCGATCACCGCCTCCATCCCGAACGTCGACAGGGCGACGGCCCAGTCGCTCATCGAGAAGGCGCACGAGGTGTGCCCCTACTCGAACGCCACCCGGGGCAACATCAAGGTCGAGCTGTCGGTCGCCTGACCAGGTCGTCCGTACGGCCGAGGGCCGCATCCCGCTCCAGGGGTGCGGCCCTCGGCCGTCCCGCCGGTAAAGGCGCGCACGGGGCATTGACGGCCCGCGGAGAGTGACCCTACGGTCCCGTTCGAGAACACGAGCATCATTCGATATACCGAACACACCGTACATCGGAGTCGACCCGTGAGGAAGTCATGACCCGCACCGCGCGCTTCACCCTCGACCCGGCCTTCACCGTGGGTGAGGTGAACCCACGGCTCTTCGGATCGTTCGTCGAGCACCTGGGACGCTGCGTCCACGACGGCATCCACGAGCCGGGCCACCCCGCCGCGGACGAGGCCGGGCTGCGCACCGACGTCCTGGAGCTGGTCCGCGAGCTCGGTGTCACCGCCATCCGCTACCCCGGGGGCAACTTCGTCTCCGGCTACCGCTGGGAGGACGGCGTCGGCCCCGTCGGCGAGCGTCCCCGCCGTCTCGACCTCGCGTGGCGCTCCACCGAGACGAACCGTTTCGGCCTCTCGGAGTACATGGACTTCCTCAGGAAGATCGGCCCCCGGGCCGAGCCCATGCTCGCGGTCAACCTCGGCACCCGGGGGGTCCAGGAGGCCGTCGAGCTCCAGGAGTACGCCAACCACCCGTCCGGCACCGAACTCTCCGACCGCCGCGTCGCCCACGGTGACGAGGACCCCTTCGGGATCAGGCTCTGGTGCCTGGGCAACGAGATGGACGGCCCGTGGCAGACCGGCCACAAGACCGCGCGGGAGTACGGGCGGCTCGCGGCCGAGACCGCGCGCGCGATGCGGCAGATCGACCCGTCCGTCGAACTCGTCGCGTGCGGCTCCTCCAGCCGAGCCATGCCGACCTTCGCGGCGTGGGAGGCGACGGTGCTCGCCGAGACCTACGACCTCGTCGACTTCGTCTCGCTGCACGCCTACTACGAGGAGACCGACGGCGACCGCGGCTCCTTCCTCGCCTCGGCGGTGGACATGGAGTCCTTCATCGAGAGCGTCGTGGCGACCTGCGACCACGTGGGAGCGCGCCTCAAGTCGCCGAAGAGGATCGACCTCTCCTTCGACGAGTGGAACGTCTGGTACCAGCGGCGCTTCGAGCAGGAGGCGCAGGAGAACCCGCTCGACTGGCCCGAGGCCCCGCGGCTGCTGGAGGACAGCTACAGCGTCACCGACGCCGTCGTCGTCGGCAGCCTGCTCATCGCGCTGCTGCGGCACGCGGACCGGGTGACCGTCGCCTGCCTCGCCCAGCTGGTCAACGTGATCGCGCCGATCATGACCGAGCCCGGCGGGCCCGCCTGGCGGCAGACGACCTTCTTCCCCTTCGCCCAGGCGGCACGGTACGGCCGGGGCCAGGTGCTGGACGTGCGGGTGGACTCACCGACGTACCGGACGGCGAAGTACGGCGAGGCGGACCTGCTGCACGCCACCGCCGTACGGGACCCGGAGACCGGTGCCGTCACCGTCTTCGCGGTCAACCGGGACCAGGACGCCGTGCTGCCGCTCGAAGTGGCCCTGGCCGGACTGGACCTGGACGCGGTCGCCGAGCACCTGGTCGTCGCCGACGCCGACCCGGAGGCCCGTAACACCCTCGCCGAGCCCGAACGGGTGGCCCCGCACCCGGCCGAGGGCACCGAGCTGGCCGGCGGGGTGCTGAAGGCCGCGCTGGAGCCGATGTCCTGGAACATGATCCGGCTGGTGTGACGACGGCGGACGGGGGGGCCCCCCCCGGGGGCGGGGGCCCAGCGCCCG
>NZ_JBEXWB010000298.1:0-8010 GCF_040629645.1 Streptomyces sp. NPDC005899
ACCGCGGAGTGGGGGGCGCCGGCGCCGTCGGCACCCGAACCGCCGCGCAAGCGCCGCGCGAACGGCCTGGTCGCCGCCGTGGCGGTCGCCGCGCTCGTCGCGGGCGGCATCGGCGGAGCACTCGGCTTCTGGGCCGCGGACAGCAGCGACGGCTCGTCGTCCAATTCGACCACGGTCGCGGCCTCCAACAGCCCCAAGGACTTCAAGCGCGCCGCCGGCACGGTGGCGGGCGTGGCGGCTCAGGCACTGCCCAGCGTCGTCACCATCGACGCCCAGTCCGGCGACGGCGAGGGCGGTACGGGCACCGGTTTCGTGTACGACAAGGAAGGCCACATCCTCACGAACAACCACGTAGTGGCCTCGGCGGCGGACAGCGGCCAGCTGACCGCCACGTTCTCGGACGGCAAGAAGTACGGCGCCGAGGTGGTCGGCCGGGCACAGGGATACGACGTGGCCGTGCTGAAGCTGAAGAACGCACCCGACGGGCTGACACCCCTGCCCCTCGGCGACTCGGACAAGGTCGCGGTGGGTGACTCCACCATCGCGATCGGCGCGCCCTTCGGCCTGTCGAACACGGTCACCACCGGCATCATCAGCGCCAAGGACCGCCCGGTCGCCTCGGGAGACGGCTCCAGCAACAAGAACTCGTACATGAGCGCCCTCCAGACGGACGCCTCGATCAACCCCGGCAACTCCGGCGGTCCGCTGCTCGACGCGGGCGGCGCGGTCATCGGCATCAACTCCGCCATCCAGTCGACGAGCGGGGGCGGGGTCGGCCAGTCGCAGGCGGGCTCCATCGGCCTCGGCTTCGCCATCCCGGTCAACCAGGCGAAGAACGTCGCCGAGCAGCTGATCAAGACCGGCCAGCCCGTCTACCCGGTGATCGGCGCCACGGTGACGATGGAGGAGAAGACCGGCGGCGCCGTCATCTCCGACCAGGGCGCGGGCGGCACCCCCGCCGTCACCCCGAACGGCCCGGCCGCCCAGGCCGGTCTGAAGGCCGGTGACGTGATCACCAAGTTCGACGACACGGTGGTCGAGAGCGGACCGACGCTGATCGGCGAGATCTGGACCCACAAGCCGGGCGACAAGGTCACCATCACGTACAAGCGCGGCGGCAAGACCTCGACGGCCGAACTCACCCTGGGCGAGCGCAAGGGCGACAGCTGACCGGCTAGGCTGTCCCTCGCGTCGAGCCGGCCCGGCTGCCGGTCCGGACGACGCGGGGTGGGTTGCCCGAGCGGCCTAAGGGAACGGTCTTGAAAACCGTCGTGGCAGCGATGTCACCGTGGGTTCAAATCCCACACCCACCGCAGATGAACGGCCCCTGACCAGGCGACACGGTCAGGGGCCGCCGCGCTGCTCAGGTCCGTGCCGGTTCGCGGGGCGTCAGTCGCTGATGCCGAGGTCCTCGCGCATGACGCGCCGCATCGCCGTGAGCCGGGGTTCCGCCGCCTTGAGGTCGATGAGCACCTGGGACGGGGTCTCGGAGGCCGTTGCCAGCCCGCGGTCTATGCGTTTGACGGCGGCGTCCGCCGCTGCGAGGACCGTGTTGAGCTCGTGGGAGGCGGTGATCACCGCCATGGGGATGATCATCTGGGCTTCGGCGTAGCGGTCGCGGTAGTCGCGACGGCCCGCTTCGAGTTCGGTCCGGTCCTCTTCCGTGTAGACGCCGTCGCGCAGGCGGTGGAGGGCGTCCTTGAGGAGGGTGTGGAAGTGGCGGGACGCCCGGTTCATCGCGGTGTAGGCGGCGCGCCGCTCCTCGAAGTGCCGTCGCTCCTCTTCGGCCCGGGCCTCGTCGGCACGCTGACGCCTCGTCATCCGGCCGGCGACCATGGGCGCGAACAGCGTGCCGAGGACTCCGGCGACCGCCGTGAGCATGGCGGCTATGGCTGCACTCATGGTTGTGACGCTACCTCCGTGACGCCCGGCTCCGGTCAGGTCCCGCGGGGAAGGCGGCTGCTCCTGTCGGGGGGCGGGTACGCCACGGGCCGCCCGGCCGGCGGGTATTCAGAGGCGGTCCGGGGGGCGCACGCTCAGGCGGGCGGCCGAGGCTATGGCGGCGCGTGCCTCGTGTTCGGTCAGGCCCGTGCGGACAGCCGCCTCGGTGAGGGCGTCCGCCAGGGCGTCGCCGTAGCCGTGCTCGTAGGCGCGGCAGGCTGCCCAGAACAGGCGGGTGTTGCGCTGGCCCTCGTGGGCGGCGAGCACGAACTGGACCAGGCCGTGGCCCTGCCGGGCGGGGGAGGCGGGGACTCCCGGCGGTGCGGGCGGGCGGCGCGCCGGGGGTGTGAGCAGGTGGAGGAGTGCGCGGGGGCAGGGTGCCGGTGGCAGGTGGGCCGTACCGGGGGCGAGGCGGTATCCGCCGTGTGTGGTGACCGATCCGGGGCCGACCAGGTAGCCGCCGGCTCCGCGGATGTCGATGCCCGGGGCGAGCCGGCCGGCCGAGTTGGGTACGGCGACGTCGGGCGGGCCCGTCAGCCAGAGGTGCCGGCCGCCGCTCGGGGTGAGGACCGTGACGGTGTCCGGGATGGTGAACAGGTGCTGGAAGGCCAGCTGCTGGAGCGCGGCGGCGGAGTCGGTGCCGTAGGCGGGGTCGACGTCGAGGTCGATGCCTATGAGGCGGTGGGGCGGCCGGCCGCAGGCGATCCCGTAGCCGGTGGCCCGGGGGGCCGCGGCGAAGAGGGCGCGCACGGCGGCCGGGTCGGTGGTGGCGTCGTGGACCCCGTGACCGGGCAGACCGCAAGCCCCCCGGCAGCGTACGGGAGGGCTCTCGTGGCGGTGGGGTGAGCGCAGGGCCGGCAGCTTGGTGGCGGACAGCGGGAAGACGGGGAGGCCGCGCTCGGCGGCGGAGAGGGCATGGGCCAGGGCCAGGGTGGCGGTCTGCCGGTCGATGATGGCCATGCGAACCATTTTCGTACAAGCGTTCGAAGAAGGGAAGGGGTGGGGCCTGCCCGGCTGGGGCCATGGGTCACGGCGGGGGTTCGGAGCGCTGCGGGGGCTCGTGGAGGCGCGGGAGGTTTACCGGAGTCGTCTCACGCTTGCGGGGGAACGGTGCGGCGCAGGTGGTTCACCGGGAGTGCGGTGGGCAGCTTGGTCCCGCGACGCCGCAACCCGTATCCAGGCGGTCGGCCGGCTGCCCGGACCGGTATCGAGGTGGTCGGCCGGCTGCCTCGTGCACAACAGGATCCCGCCCGTTTCCCGCTTCCCGTTTCCCGGAGGACTTTGACATGGCAAGCACCCGCACCGCTCGCGCTCTCGCCGCCGTCGCCGCCCTGCCCCTTGCCGCGGCTCTGTTCGGTGGCGTGGCGGTCGCCGACAACGGTTCGTTCGCGAACGACGGATCGAACGCCGGGGTGGCGACGATCGGATCCGGCGGTGCCGGGGGCGACAGCTTCGGCAACCCGTCCACGTGGCTGCAGCAGGCCGTCGGGCCCGGTGCGTCGAACCACAGCAACTGGGCGCAGGTGACCGGATCGGACTTCACGTCGATCGACCAGTCCACGAACATCGTCGCGGTGTACTTCACGCCGCTCTGGTGAGTCCGTCGGCCGGTGGCGTCCGCTCGAACAGGCGGCCGCCGGCTGCGCGGTGGCCCGGGCTCGCACGCCCGAGGTCCCTCCGGTGCCACGAGGCCCGCCACCGCGCCCGCCACCGCCCCCGGGTGGTGGCGGGGAGGCGGGTCCCTTCGGGTTGAGGACCCCGAGGCGGGCCGGCGATCCCTCCACCTTCAGGAGGTGGGGCCGGCCCCACTCCTCCGACCTGAGGCGGACGCCGCTTCGGGACCTGTGGCCGATCCCCTCGGCGATGCGCGCTCCTAGCGTGTAAGGCATGACCACGCCAGTCTGCAAGGGTGCCTCCAAGGTGGCCGCCGCCCCCGCCGGACACCGTCGCTACCCGTCGTTCTCGTGTTACGTACGGGCACGGGGGCCCGTCCTGCTGCGCACCGCCCGTTCCCTCACCGCCAACCCGAGCGACGCGGAGGACCTGCTGCAGACCGCGCTCACCAAGACGTACGTCGCCTGGGAGCGGATCGAGGACCACCGGGCCCTCGACGGATACGTGCGCCGAACGCTGGTGAACACCCGCACCTCCCAGTGGCGCAAGCGCAGGATCGACGAGTTCGCCTGCGAGGAGCTGCCCGAGAAGGAGGCCGCGCCCGCCCCGGACCCGGCCGAGCACCAGGTGCTGCACGACGCGATGTGGCGGGCCGTGCTCAGGCTTCCGGACCGGCAACGGGCCATGGTCGTGCTGCGCTACTACGAGGACCTGAGCGAGGCCCAGACGGCAGAGGTCCTCGGTGTGTCCGTCGGTACCGTCAAGAGCGCCGTGTCGCGGGCGCTCGGAAAGCTGCGCGAGGACCCGGAGCTCACGCCGGTGCGTTGAGGCGCCCCTCCGGGCCCGCCCGCGTCTCGCTCCCTGAGCCTGGCCCGCAGCGCGCCCTGAGCCTGACCGCAGCCCGGTCGAAGCCCGCCCGGTGCCCGATCCGAAACCCGCCCGGCGGGCCGGCCCCAGGTGGTGCGGCGCGGCCTCGTTCAGCGGGTGACATCGATTCGTACTCCCGGAAGTAGTGACATACCGCGTGGTATGTGAGCAGAATCAGCGCACCCTTACTGCCGCGTAGCGCCCACCGGGAGGACGCCGTGCTGAGCACCATGCAGGACGTACCGCTGACTGTGACCCGCATCCTGACCCATGGGATGACCATCCACGGGAAGTCGCAGGTGACGACCTGGACCGGTGATCCGGAGCCGCAGCGGCGCAGTTTCGCCGAGATCGGCAGGCGCGCCACACAGCTGGCGCACGCCCTCCGGGACGAGCTGGGCGTCGACGGTGATCAGCGTGTCGCGACCCTCATGTGGAACAACGCCGAGCATGTCGAGGCCTACCTCGCGATCCCCTCCATGGGCGCCGTGCTCCACACGCTCAACCTGCGGCTCCCCGCCGAGCAGCTCGTCTGGATCGTCAACCACGCCGACGACAAGGTCGTCCTCGTCAACGGCTCGGTACTGCCGCTCCTCGCGCCCCTGCTTCCCCACCTGCCCTCCGTCGAGCACGTGGTGGTCTCCGGGCCGGGCGACCGCTCGGTGCTGGAGGGCGTCGCGCCGCGCATCCACGAGTACGAGGAGCTCATCGCGGGCCGTCCCACCACGTACGCCTGGCCCGAGCTGGACGAACGCCAGGCGGCGGCCATGTGCTACACCTCCGGGACCACGGGGGACCCCAAGGGGGTCGTCTACTCCCACCGATCGATCTACCTCCACTCCATGCAGGTCAACATGGCCGAGTCGATGGGGCTGACGGAGAAGGACACGACCCTCGTGGTCGTTCCCCAGTTCCACGTGAACGCGTGGGGGCTGCCCCACGCGACGTTCATGACCGGCGTCAACATGCTCATGCCAGACCGTTTCCTGCAGCCGGCCCCGCTCGCCGACATGATCGAGCGCGAGAAGCCGACGCACGCGGCCGCCGTCCCCACCATCTGGCAGGGTCTGCTGGCCGAGGTCACCGCCCGTCCGCGTGACCTCACCTCCATGCGGGACGTCACCATCGGTGGCGCCGCCTGTCCGCCCTCCCTGATGGAGGCCTACGACAAGCTGGGCGTCCGCCTCCGGCACGCGTGGGGCATGACGGAGACCTCGCCGCTCGGCACGATGGCCAATCCGCCCGCCGGACTGACCGACGAGGAGGAGTGGCCCTACCGCATCACCCAGGGCCGTTTCCCGGCCGGGGTCGAAGCGCGCCTGGTCGGCCCCGGTGGCGGGCACCTGCCCTGGGACGGGGAGTCGGCGGGAGAGCTCGAGGTCCGCGGGAGCTGGATCGCCGGTGCCTACTACGGCGGGGCGACCGGCGAGGACCTGCGGCCCGACGACAAGTTCAGCGAGGACGGCTGGCTCAAGACAGGTGACGTCGGGGTGATCAGCCCGGACGGTTTCCTCACGCTCACCGACCGGGCGAAGGACGTCATCAAGTCCGGCGGCGAGTGGATCTCCAGCGTCGATCTGGAGAACGCGATCATGGCGCACCCGGACGTGGCCGAAGCCGCCGTCGTCGCCGTGCCGGACGACAAATGGGGTGAGCGGCCCCTCGCGACCGTCGTCCTCAAGGCGGGTGCCACGGCCGACTACGCGGCCCTGCGGACCTTCCTCGCCCAGTCCGTCGCCAAGTGGCAGCTCCCCGAGCGCTGGACGATCATCCCTGCCGTGCCGAAGACGAGTGTCGGCAAGTTCGACAAGAAGGTGATCCGCAAGCAGTACGCCGACGGCGAGCTGGACGTCACGCGGCTCTGACCGGCCGCGAGCGACGACGGCGGGCACGGCACACGCCGGGGGGGGGGAGGGAGGGTCCCGAGCCCCCCCCGCCGGGGTGGAAGTGTGGGGGGCGGTGCACCCCCCGGCGGGTGTGCTCGCCTGGAGGGGGTGGCGCCGCCGGCGTGTGCCTTCGCATGCCGCGGGGACCGCCTCCGGCGTGTGTCCTCGCGTGCCGTGCGGGACGGTGCCCTGCCGTCAGTTGGTCCCTATCTTGGCCAGGAGGTCGACGATCCGTGACTGCACCTCGTCGCTCGTCGAGCGTTCGGCCAGGAAGAGCACGGTCTCCCCGGAAGCCAGGCGTGCCAGCTCCGACTCGTCCATGACCGCCGAGGTGTAGACGACCAGCGGCGTGCGGTTCAGCTGGCCGTTCGCCCGCAGCCAGTCGATGATCCCGGCACGGCGGCGGCGCACCTGCATCAGGTCCATCACGACGAGGTTCGGCCGCATCCGGGAGGCGAGGCCGACCGCGTCGCTGTCGCCCGACGCGCGGACGACCTGCATGCCGCGGCGCTCCAGGGTCTCCGTCAGCGCGAGCGCGATCTGCTCGTGCTCCTCGATCACCATCACCCGCGGCGGGTGCTGGTCGCTGTCGCGCGGGGCCAGCGCCTTGAGGAGTACGGCGGGATCCGCACCGTAGGCGGCCTCCCGGGTCGCCTGCCCGAGGCCGGCCGTCACCAGCACCGGTACCTCCGCCGCCACGGCGGCCTGCCGCAGCGACTGCAGCGCCGTGCGGGTGATCGGCCCGGTCAGGGGGTCGACGAACAGCGCGGCGGGGAAGGCCGCGATCTGGGCGTCGACCTCCTCACGTGAGTGCACGATCACCGACCGGTAGCCCCGGTCGCTCAACGCCTGCTGGGTGGTGGCGTCCGGGGCCGGCCAGACGAGCAGCCGCCGCGGGTTGTCCAGAGGCTCCGGGGGGAGTTCGTCGTCGACGGGCAACGGATGGGGCCGGTTGGCCACCTCGACCGCGCCCCCGGGGCCGTCCAGCGGCTCCGGGCCCTCGGCCCCCTCGTCGGGCGCCCCTATGGCGTACGCGCGTCCCTCGGCCGCCGGTGGGGCGATCAGCTGACCCGAAGTCTGCGCGGCGCCGTTCTGCGCGGGGCCCGCCGGTGTACCCGCCGTGCCCGGTCGGGGCGGTACGGGAGCCGCGCCCGGCTGGGGTGCGGCGGTGGCCGTGGCGGGCGGGCCGGCGGGCTCCGCCTCGGGCGGTGCGGCCAGCTTGCGCCGGCGCCCGGCACCGCCGGACGTCTGGTTCTGCTGATGTGCGAGGTGCTGCGCGAACGGCACGCCCTGGCCCAGCGTCCGCACGCTGAACGCGCGTCCCTGAGTCGAGTCCGGCGAGGTGCCCGCGGGCGGCGGCTCCTCGGCGGGCAGCGGCTGCCGCATGGCGTCCCGTACCGGGAGGGCGGGCGCGTCGGCGTCGGCGGGATGCGGCATCGGGCCGGTGGCGGGGGCCGGAGCGGACGCACCCGGCGCACCCATCGTGCCCGAGGCGTGCGTGGTGCCGCCCGGGGCCGCCCATGCCTCGTCGTCGGCCTGGTCCGGGGCGCCGGACGCGGTGTCCTCGGCGGTGAGTGACGCCAGACCCTGCCCCGAGGTGGGGCCCGGGGCCCCGTCGGGCGGCGGGGGGACGGAGGGCTGCGGCTGCCCGCGGACGGGGTGGCCGGTGGGGGCCGGCTCGGGCGGGGGAGCGTCCGCGCGC
>NZ_JBEXWB010000299.1:0-8009 GCF_040629645.1 Streptomyces sp. NPDC005899
TGGTCACAACCGAAACCGTGAGCCAGCACCACCGCCCGCCCCCGCGGGTTCCCGGTGACCGTGACGTTGTTCCTGCGCTCGATATCCATACCCCCCACTCTCTCAAACCCGGGCCACTCGACCAGCACACCCCCGGATCCCCTCATGGTCCGCCCCTCGCCTTCACGCACCGCACCCGGCGGCACGGCACCCCGCCACCGCCCCGCCGCAGGAGCGAGCCGTGGCGCCGGTGTCACCCCTGGGCACTCCGCGCGGACGGGGGCCGCGGCAGCCCGGCTCCGGGCGGGGTGGCGAGCGAGCGGCCAGGTCGGCGCGCGTACCGCGGGGCCCCGCACCGACGCGTGTGACGGGGCTCCGGACAGTCCGGAGCCCCGTCGGACGTGCTGTGGGTCAGCTGGTGGGGAAGTTGTCCGGGGTGCTGATCCGGCTCTTGATCAGGGCGCCGGACTCGGTCAGCACGCCGCTGCCGCTGTAGTCACTGCCGCCGCAGGTCCCGGGACGGAGCGCCGCGCTGCCTTCGGGCGCGTCGGAGAAGGTCCAGTTCGCGTAGCTGATGTCCAGCTGGTCGAGCAGGTCCAGCCAGGCCGTGGTGCTGGACCGGTCCACCGCACCTCCTCCGGTGGCGCTGACGGTGCCGAACTCGGTGACGAACAGCGGCAGTCTCGAAGCCGCCCGGCTCACCGCGGCACGGTAGTTGTCCTTGTGGCTGGCCGCGTAGAAGTGGAACGTGTACATGATGTTGGTGGCGTTCACGGGATTGCTGATGATCTCGCTCTCGCTGGAGCCGTCCGAGACCCCGAGGGAGGACCAGCCGCGGGTGCCCACGATGATGACGGCGTCCGGGTCGGCCGCCCTGATCACCGGGATGACCTGCTCGGCGTAGCTCTTGATGGCGGACCAGCTGACCCCGTTGGGCTCGTTGGCGATCTCGTAGATGACGTTCTTCTTGCCGGCGTTGCGAGCGGCGACGGAGGCGAAGAACGTCTTCGCGCGGGCGAGGTTGTAGTTGGGGTCACCGGGGGTCAGGGTGTGGAAGTCGATCAGGGCGTACATGTCCCGGGCCTCCGCCATGTCCACGAGGCTGTTCACGCGGCTCGTGAAGCCGGCCGGGTCGGTCTCGTACCCGTCCTCCTGCACGTACATGGCGATGCGCAGCAGGTCCGACTTCCAGTCGTTCGCCAGCGCGTCGAGCGAGGCGGCGTTGTGGCACTGGGAGAACCACTGGAGTCCGTGTGTGCTCATACCGCGCAGCTGTACGGGCTTGTCGTACTGGTTGCACAGATGCACACCGCAGACGTGGAGCTGCCCGTTGGTGCCCACGGGTGTGCCGCTGTCGTCCGGCGGCGTGGTGGGGCCGCCGCCGTCGACGGAACCCGTGCAGGCGACGCCGTTGAGGGTGAAGGCGGTGGGCTTCGGGTTGGCGCCCGTGAGGGAGCCGACGAAGCCCGCTTCGGCGGTCGCGCCGGTGCCGAGTGCGCTGTTCCAGCCGGCGCCGGCCACGGTGACCGTGGAACCGGACTGCGACCACGTGGCGCTCCAGCCCTGGACGACCCGCTGTCCTCCGTCCGGCATCGTGAACTTCAGCGTCCATCCGCTGACGGGGTCGCCCAGGTTGGTGACCTTGACCCCGGCCTGGAAGCCGCCCTGCCACTGGTTGGTGACCGTGTAGTCGACCTTGCAGCCGGAGGCGGCGGACGCCACGGGGCTGAACAGTGCGGTGAGTCCGAGCACCGTTGCGAAGGTGGCCAGTAAAGCCATGAGACGTCTCAACGCGTCCTCCAGATGCGAAGCGAAGCGGAATCGTGCGGGAGCGAGGCCGAGCGGGAGTGGGAGCGCTCCCAGAGGCTTCGGGCCGAGACGGTACACCGCGCGCCGGGACGCGTACAGAGATTGAACAGCAACAGCTGTCGACGGACCGTTTCGACGTCGAGACTTGCAGTGAGGGCGCGACCCGCCGTCTCAGGCGGCGGCTCCTCCCACCCCTCCTGGCCCGGCACGCCGGACGGGGAGCATCGTCTCCACCGCCTCCTGTGCGAGGTGCTCGGTGATCAACTGCCGCACCACGGCCGGCTTCTCCAGCGGGAGCAGATGGGAGGCGCCGGGCACGACGGCCAGCCGGGAGTCCGGGATTCCGTCGTAGAGGGCGGTCGTGTGCTCCAGCGTCATCATGTCGTCGTCGCCGACCATGACGAGGACGGGCGCCTCGACACGCGCCAGGTCCTCGCCGGTGAGCGTCGGCTGGGTGCGCCACATGTCGAGCACCTTCGCAGCCACCACCGGCCAGTGGCCGGCGCCGTCCGGCGCGACGGCTTCGTACAGCTCCCGGAAGAACGCGAGCTCGGTGCCGTCCGGTGTCATCGCGTCGAGCATCGCGGGTTCGACGAAACACTCGGCGGACGGCCGGAAGTTGGCTCCGACGACCACCACGGCGCGCACCAGGTCCGGCCGGGCGAGGGCGGCGAGCAGCGCGACGACTCCCCCGTCGCTCCATCCCACCAGATGCGCCGACTCCTCCACGACCGTCTCCAGGAACGCCACGGTGTCGTCAGCCATGTCCTGGTAGGAGAGCGGCCCCGGGACGTCGGGGGTGTGTCCGTGCGCACGCCGTTCGGGCAGGAGCACACGGTGTCCGGCGGACAGCCCGGCCCGCAGCTCACCCCAGGTGTCGTTGGTGCAGAAGCCACCGTGCAGCAGGACCAGCGGGTCACCGGCTCCCTCGGTCTCGTACCACGTCCGTACACCCGCGAGGTCGACGTACTCGCCCATTGCACCAGGCCTTCCCGGAGCGGGGTCCTTCCCGGCCAGTCTGCGCCGCGACACGGACGCCCGCCATGCGGGGCGGGGCCCGCCCGGGACGGCGGCCACCGGGCGGTTGATCGCGGCCGAGACGGGGCCGTAGGCTCCCATGCCCATGGAGACGGGGGATCGGGACCGCAGACCGTGGCACGCCCGGTTGGTCAGGCATCGCGCGATCGCGCCCCTGCTGGCCGGGGCCGTGGGGGCGGCCGTACTCGGCGCGGTCCTCGTCCTCCTGCCGGGCGGGGTGGTCGACCGGGACCTCGCCGGGGCGAGCGTCGCGGCGCAGGACCGGCTGAAAGCCGTGAACGACGTCCGCACGACACTGTTGCAGGCCATGGGCGGCATGGTCCTCGTCTTCGGCGCGTACGCGACCTGGCGGCAACTCGGCGTCAGCCAGGCCGGGTTACGCGCGACGCAGGAGGGCTACGTCACCGACCGGTTCAGCAGGGCCGTCGACCAGCTCGGCAGCGACAAGCTGGAGACGCGCATCGGCGGGCTGCACGCGCTGTGGCGGATAGCGGAGCACTCGGCCCGCGACCGTGAGGCCGTCGTCTCGATCCAGGCCGCCTACCTGCGTACCCACCTGCCCTGGCCGGCGGCCCAGGAGGCGGACGTGCCCATCAACGACCTCGCTCCGCTCGAGGTGCGTGCCGCCGACGCGCAGGTGACCCTGACCGGGCTCGGCGTGCTGCTGCTGCACCCCCGGGAGCAGACCTGGGTCAATCTCGGCGTCACGGACCTCCGGCGTGCCGACTGCGACGGGCTGTGGCTGCACGACGTGAACCTCGACCGGTCCTGCATGGAGGCGGCGGGCCTCTACCACGCGAACCTGACGCAAGCCTCCCTGGTTTCGGTCAATCTGCGGCACGCCGACCTCAAGACGGCCGTACTCCGCCGGGCCCGCTGTGTGCGCGCCGACCTGCGGGGCGCGCGGCTGGTCCAGACGGATCTGCGGGACGCGGACTTCACCGAGGCCGATCTGCGCGAGGCGAATCTACGCAAGGCCGACGCGGGTGGTGCCGTCTTTCGCGGGGCGGACCTGCGGCTGGCGGACCTGCGTGGCTGTGACCTGCGTACGGCCGACCTCCTGCGGGCACGGCTGACCGGGGCGCTGGCGAGCGCGCACACCCGCTGGCCGGCCGGCTTCGACCACGCGGCCTCCGGCGTCGTGCTCACCCAGGACCCGGGCCCGGAGCCTCCGCCACTGCTCCAGCCCTCCGGGATAACGACGCAGCATCCGCCTCTGCGGTCCATGCCGTGACCCGGAGCCGGACGGGGCCGGAGTGCTCCGCGTAGGGCCCGTGGCGGGTCGACCAGGCCGGCCGGGTCACGGATGGTCGGCTCGTGGACGGCCGGTTCATGGCCGGTCGGCTTCAGTGGCCGGCGATCACGATGACGTCGTCGTCCGCACGCCAGAGGCGGACGTCGGACTTCGGGGGGTTGATCCGCATCCCGTGGTCGGGCCCGACCGCCGCACGCTCGCGGACCCGGTAGCCGATGGCGCACTCCCCTCGGCGTGACGCGGACTCGACGACGGTGGCGAAGTCGGTGCGGCGCCCTTCCCGGACGTAGTCACCCGCCGGCCTGAGGTGGATCCCGCAGCCCCCCGGAGCGAGCAGCACCTCGAATACGTGCGCGAGACGCCAGTTCTGGGAGATCTGGGCCATCAGGAGACCGATCAGCTTGCCGCTCACGACGAAGTCGGCACCCGGACCGACCGGGGCGATCGCCCTGTTGCGGTCGTCCGTCATCTCGGTGACCACGGGGATCGGTCTTCCCGTCTCCCGTTCGAGGGCACGCAGGAGCAGCAGTGTGACGAGCGCCCTGTCGTCCGGGGCCCCGCCGCCGGCGGCCCGGTCGGGTCCCAGCACGATGATCCCGTCGTAGCCGGAGGCGTCCAGGCCGTTCACCGTCTCGGGCAGGGTGGGGTCTCCCCGGTGGAAGACGACGTCCAGGCCCGGGGTCCCGACGGCCGCCTCCCCCACCGCGGCGGCGGTCGTCCGCCCTCCGTCGGCGACGACGTGGAGCACGGAGCCCGGCGTGGCGTGGCCGGACAGGTGGTCGACGATGCGTGGTGCCCGGCGGTTCCACCCCAGCAGGAGGAGTCGCTCGGGGCGGGCCGGCGTCGGTTCGCCGGACACGATGACCGCTTCGTCGAACCCCGCGGGGCCGTCGGCCGGTACCGCGGTGTCGTCGTCCCGCGCGATGACGACGAGCCGGTCCCCCGGGTGGACCACCGAGTCGGGTGCGGGGTTCAGCCGCACGGTGCCGTCGGCACGGACGACGCCGACCACGCTGGCGGTCGGATAGGCGCGTAGTACCTGGCCGAAGGCGCGGCCGGCCTGTTCCGGTGCGTCGATGACGTAGAACTCGTCCCCGGCGAAGTCGAACAGTTCCTGGTAGACGAGCGAGAGGCCGGGCTGCCGGACGCACTGGGCCACGAGGCGGGCGGTGATGTCGTCGACCTCGAGGACGACCGCGTCCGGTCCGGCCGCGAGGCGGGCGGCGAGCCGGTAGCGGTCGTCGCGGACCACGGCCACGATCCGTACCCGGCACTCGTCGCCTACCGCGGCCCTCAGGGACAGCAGGCTCTTGACGATCTCCGCGTCCTCGTCCGCTCCGTCCCGCGGAAGCACCAGGACGGCGTCGGCCGAGCCGGGACTCACGCGCGCGAGCGCGACGGGATCGGCGGGCCGCCCGTTGCGGCAGATGATCCGGGTGCGGCCCGTGCGGCCCACCTCCGCGTCCAGCTCCTCCTCCATCTCCGTCTTGTCCCTGTCGGCCAGTACCGCGATAGCGCTCCGGCGCTGGTTGGCGTTGGCCGTGACGAGCTCGGTGACCACCGTGTGGATCTGGGCGGACCAGCCGAGCACGACGGTGTGCCCCTCCTCCAGCACCGTGGAGTGGCCCAGGCGCAGGGCGACGAGCTTCTCGGTGATGGCGGCCGTGATGAGACTGACGAGGGTCGAGACGTAGAAGAGGGCCACGAGAGCGAGCAGAACGGTCAGGGCGATGCGCAGCGGCGAGCCGACCTCGCCGCCCAGTCTCAAGGTCTGGCCGACCGTCCGCCACACCGCCGCGATCTTCGAGCGGAGGGAATGGGGCGCCCGGTCGTCCGTCCAGACCAGGACCGCGCTCACCGGGACGACGACGGCGAGGCAGGCGACCGCGAGCCAGCCGATCAGGGCCGCCACACCGCCCGTCAGCGTGTTGTCGAACCAGTACCGCACCCGTTGGCCCGCCGGTGCCCGGCGGGCCGTCTCCACCCCCGGGGGCCTCCCCGGGTCCCCGGGAGGATCCTGGTGCTGCCGCTGCTTCCCCACCCGGGCGCTGCCGGCGCGGGAGCGCCGGGACGTACCGCCACTTGTCTTCTGCACAGCAGCAGCGTGGAGAGTCACCGCGTGCGGCGTGGGCACATCCGGCCGGGGTTCATCCTTTCGAGATCAACAGGCGAGTGGTGCGGCCCGGTCGGGCGCCCGGCGGCGGCCCGGCCACCCTCAGCACGTCCGGCGGTGGCCGGTGGATGTTCCGCCGGCCACCGACACGCCGTCAGGGCAGGGCGCCCGCGCGTGGCCTGGTCACCTGGTGGCCCGTACCAGCCGCGGGGCGGGCAGGAAGCCGGTCCCGTGGAAGTAGGTCAGGTAGCGGGTCAGGACGTCGTCCGTCAGGGGCGGCAGGTGGACACCCAGCGCCTGGGCCGCCTCGGCCGTCCGGCTGGAGTCGAACACCCGGTGCTCCGCCGCCTCCTCCCGGGTCCGCCCCTCACCGCCCAGGAACAGCTGGGCGGCGTTGTCGTGCTGGGCGGCGACGCGGGCCCGCCAGTCCTCCGCGGGCACGGGACGCAGCTTATGGCCCAGGCGGGCGGCCGCCTCGAAGACGCGGTCCAGGCCGGGTGCGTCCGGGTTGGTGAGGTGATAGGTCTCCGTGCCGGTGGCCGTGGACGTCGCCAGGGCGACCACCGCGGCGCTGACGTACTCCACGGGCACCCAGTCGGTCGTGCCGTGCGGCAGGTCCGGCACCGCTTCCGCCTGGAGGCACCCCTTGATGAGCTGCCACAGCAGGTCGCGTTCCTGGCAGGCCCCGGTGGCGGTGTCACCGCTGATGCGGCCGGGGCGGTAGACGGTGACGGGCAGGCCGCGCTCGCGTGCCTGGCCGACGAGCTGCTCGGCGGCCCACTTGCTCCGCGCGTATCCGTCCGGAAGGGCGGACGGCGGTCCGGCCGGGGTCGATTCCGTGACGGCGGCGCCGTGCGGGCCGGGCACCGGGGCGTAGACGCTCGTGGTCGAGATGTGGTGCATCCCGGGTGAGCCGGAGTCGGCGAGCAGGCGCAGCAGCTCCTCCGTGCCCGCCACGTTGGGAGCGCGCAGGTCGCCGTACGTGGCGGCGAAGTTGACGCGTGCGCCGTTGTGGACGACGGGGCCGAGGCGCCGGGCCAGGGCGGCCCGGGCCTCGGGTGCCAGACCGAGGCCGGCCGCGGCGAGATCCCCGGGGACGGGACGGATCAGGTCGGCGTACCGGGGGCGCCACAGGCCGTAGCGCTCCAGGTTGGCCCGCAGCCGGTGTGCGGCCCGCCGTTCGTCTTCGGCCCGTACGAGGCAGTCGACCGGGCCGCCGGTGGTCTCGATGAGGTCGCGCAGGAGGAAGGCGCCGAGGAAACCGGAAGCGCCGGTGAGCAGGGGGCGGGGGGAGGGACGGGAGGATCCGCGGGCGGGGGCGGGCACCGGGGCCCCGGCGGGCCGGCGCGTGATGTCCGGCGCCAGGCGTTCGGCGGTGAGGCCGGCGGCCGCGGAGTCCCCCTGGTCCTGCGGCGCCTCGTCGTCCAGGAGACGGGCGACGCCCTCGGCGGTGGGGGCGGCGAACAATGCCCGCAGGGACGGTCGCCGACCGCACCGTTCCTCGATACGCCGGGCGAGGGTGACGGCGAGGAGGGAGTGGCCGCCCAGGGTGAAGAAGTCGTCCGCGACCCCCACGTCGGGCACGCCGAGCGTCTCCGCGAAGACCTCGCACAGGACGCGCTCGCGGGCGGTACGCGGTGCCCTGCCCGCCCCCGGCGCGGCCGGGCCGGGGGCGGGCAGGGCACGCCGGTCGGTCTTGCCGTTGGGGGTGAGGGGCAGGGCGTCGAGCCGGACGTGGGCGGCGGGGACCATGTGGTCGGGCTGGGTGGCGGCGAGGTGGGCGCGCACCACGCCGTCGTCCGGGCCGGCCGTGCC
>NZ_JBEXWB010000300.1:0-8003 GCF_040629645.1 Streptomyces sp. NPDC005899
CACGCCCGGGGAGGGGGACGGCCACCCCGGGCGTGCTGCGGCCGGGGTGACGGCTGCCTCAGCCGTCCCCGGACGTGCGGGCACTCCTCCCGGCAGGGGGCGCCGCATCACCGTCGGTGGCCGTGGCCGGGCCCCGGAAAGCACTCAGGATCCGCTCCGCGGCCGAGGTGGCCGTCAGCTCACCCGCACGCACCCTCTCCTCCAGACCCGGGCCGAGCGCACGTACGGCCGGATGGGCGCGCAGACTGTCCATCAGCTCGTCGCGGACCATGGTCCACGTCCAGTCCACCTGCTGCTCGCGGCGCTTCGCCGTGAGCCGGCCCGTGGCCTCCAGCAGCGCACGGTGCTGCTCCAGCCGCTCCCACAGCGCGTCCAGACCGGTCGACTCCAGTGCGCTGCAGGTCAGCACCGGCGGGGTCCACGCCGCGTCCGCCGGGTGCATCAGCCGCAGGGCGCCCGCGAGTTCACGGGCCGCCGCACGGGCGTCGCGCTCGTGCGGGCCGTCGGCCTTGTTGACCGCGATGGCGTCGGCCAGCTCCAGCACGCCCTTCTTGATGCCCTGCAACTGGTCGCCGGTCCGCGCCAAAGTCAGCAGCAGGAACGTGTCGACCATCCGGGCGACCGCCGTCTCCGACTGCCCGACCCCGACCGTCTCCACCAGCACCACGTCGTAGCCCGCCGCCTCCATCACCACGATGGACTCGCGGGTCGCCCTGGCGACCCCGCCCAGCGTCCCGGCCGTGGGAGAGGGGCGTACGAACGCCCGGCCGTCCACGGCCAGCCGTTCCATCCTGGTCTTGTCGCCGAGGATCGACCCACCCGTACGACTGGACGAGGGGTCCACGGCCAGCACGGCGACCCGGTGCCCGAGCCCGGTCAGCGAAGTGCCGAGCGCGTCGATGAACGTGGACTTCCCCACGCCCGGCACCCCGCTGATCCCGATGCGCCTGGCCCGCCCCGCATGAGGCAGCAGCCGGCCCAGCAGACGCTGCGCCAGGACCCGGTGGTCGGCCCGGGTCGACTCGACGAGCGTGATGGCGCGGGCCACGAAGGCGCGCTTCCCGTCGAGCACGCCCGTGGCGTACGCGTCGATGTCGATGTGCGCCACCACCGTCAGCGGCTCACAGCTCGTGGCCGAGCGCGGCGCCGAGCCGCGTGACCAGGTCGTGGGCGGCGTCCGGGATCACGGTCCCCGGTGGGAAGACGGCGGTGGCACCGGCCTCGTGGAGCGCCTCGACGTCCTGCGGCGGGATGACACCGCCCACCACGATCATGATGTCCTCGCGCCCCTCGGCGGCCAGCTCCTCACGCAGCGCCGGCACGAGGGTGAGGTGCCCGGCGGCCAGCGACGACACGCCCACGACGTGGACGTCCGCCTCGACCGCCTGCCGGGCCACTTCGCCCGGCGTCTGGAAGAGCGGGCCGACGTCGACGTCGAAGCCCAGGTCGGCGAAGGCCGTCGCGATCACCTTCTGGCCGCGGTCGTGGCCGTCCTGGCCCATCTTCGCGACCAGGATGCGCGGGCGCCGTCCCTCCGCGGCCTCGAAGTCGCCGACCAGCTTGCGGGTGCGGTCCACGGACGGGGACCCTCCTGCCTCTTCGCGGTACACGCCTGAGATGGTACGGATCCGGCCCGCGTGCCGGCCGTAGACCTTCTCCAGCGCTTCGGAGATCTCGCCGACCGTGGCCATCGCCCGTGCCGCGTCGACCGCCAGCGCCAGCAGGTTGCCCTCGAGCCCCGGCCCCGGGTCCCGTCCCGCCGCCGCCGTCAGGGCCCGCAGCGCCGCCTGGCAGACTCCCTCGTCGCGCTCCGCGCGCAACCGCCGCAACTTCTCGATCTGCTGGGCGCGCACGGAGGAGTTGTCGACCTTGAGCACGTCGATCTTCTCGTCCGTCTCCACCCGGTACTTGTTCACGCCGATCACGGGCTGGCGCCCGGCGTCGATCCGCGCCTGCGTGCGAGCCGCGGCCTCCTCGATCCGGAGCTTCGGGATGCCCGCGTCTATGGCCTTCGCCATGCCGCCGGCCGCCTCGACCTCCTCGATGTGCCGGCGGGCCCGCGCGGCCAGGTCGTGCGTCAGCCTCTCCACGTACGCGCTTCCGCCCCACGGGTCGATGACCCGGCAGGTGCCCGACTCCTGCTGGAGCAGCAACTGGGTGTTCCGGGCGATCCGGGCGGAGAAGTCGGTCGGCAGGGCCAGAGCCTCGTCCAGCGCGTTGGTGTGCAGGGACTGGGTGTGGCCCTGGGTCGCGGCCATCGCCTCCACGCAGGTGCGGGTGACGTTGTTGAAGACGTCCTGCGCGGTCAGGGACCAGCCCGACGTCTGCGAATGGGTGCGCAGGGAGAGCGACTTCGGGTTCTTCGGCGCGAACTGCCCGACCAGCTCCGCCCACAGGAGCCGGGCCGCCCGCAGTTTCGCGATCTCCATGAAGAAGTTCATGCCGATCGCCCAGAAGAAGGAGAGCCGGGGCGCGAACGCGTCCACGTCGAGACCGGCCGCCCGCCCGGCCCGCAGGTACTCGACGCCGTCGGCCAGCGTGTACGCCAGCTCCAGATCGGCCGTCGCGCCGGCCTCCTGGATGTGGTAGCCGGAGATGGAGATCGAGTTGTAGCGCGGCATCCTCCGCGAGGTGTACGAGAAGATGTCGGAGATGATCCGCATGGACGGGCCGGGCGGGTAGATGTAGGTGTTGCGGACCATGAACTCCTTGAGGATGTCGTTCTGGATGGTCCCGGCCAGTTTCTCGGGCGGCACGCCCTGCTCCTCGGCCGCCACGATGTACAGCGCGAGCACGGGCAGGACCGCGCCGTTCATCGTCATCGACACCGACATCCGGTCCAGCGGGATGCCGTCGAAGAGCTGACGCATGTCGAGGATCGAGTCGATCGCCACCCCCGCCATGCCGACGTCACCGGTCACCCGCGGGTGGTCGCTGTCGTAACCGCGGTGGGTGGGCAGGTCGAACGCGACGGAGAGCCCCTTCTGCCCGGCCGCCAGGTTCCGCCGGTAGAAGGCGTTGGACTCCTCGGCCGTCGAGAAGCCGGCGTACTGCCGGATGGTCCACGGCTGGTTGACGTACATCGTGGGATAGGGGCCGCGGAGGTAGGGGGCGATGCCCGGGTAGGTCCCGAGGAAGTCGATCCCCTCCAGGTCCCGCCCCGTGTACAGCGGCTTGACCGCGATGCCTTCGGGTGTCTCCCAGAGGAGTTCGTCCTCGGACCGGCCCGACGCCTCCTTCACCGCGGCGCGCCATCCGTCCGCCGTCCCGGTGACCGGGGTGCCGCCGTTCAGCGGGACGTCGGAGAAGTCGGGGACCGGGAGCCCCGTCCCGTGGGTCTGCATCACGCCACTCCCATGCTGTCGAGTACCGAGGACAGGACGGCGACCACGTCGCAGCCCGCGAACACATGGGTGTCCACACCGGCGTGCCCCGCCGGCCGGCCGGCGAGCAGCACCTGCGTCGCCCCGCCGTCCTTGAGGGCCGCGGCGACCGCACCGGCCTGTTCGGCGTAGAGGGCGTCACCCGAGCACAGGCAGGCCGCCGTCGCCCCGGTGGCCGCGAGGGCCGCGGCGGCGGTGGAGGCGTCCACGGACACGGGCTCGTGGACGGGCTCGATGCCGCCGGCCAGGAAGAGGTTGGCGGCGAACGACGCCCGCGCCGAGTGCACCGACGCGGGGCCCAGCGCCGCGAGGAAGACCTTAGGGCGGCTGCCCGTCGCGGCGAGATGACGGTCCGAACGTGCGCGCAGCGCCTCGAACGCCTCGTCGCGGCGGACCCGCGGCAGTCCGCCGGCCGGCCGGCGGGCGGGTGACGGCTCGCGTTCCAGCGGGCGTTCGCAGGCGTCCGGGAACTCGCTGACCCCGGTCACCGGCTCCTCGCGCCGGGCCAGGTCCTGGCTGCGGGCCTCCCAGGTGGCCGCCAGCCGCTCCCGGACCATTCCGGAGCGCAGCGCGGCGGCCGCACCGCCGGCCCGCTCCACCTCCTGGAAGAACGACCACGCCGCGGCCGCGAGTTCATCGGTCAGCCGCTCCACGTACCAGGATCCGCCCGCCGGGTCGATCACCCGGGCGAGGTGCGACTCCTCCATGAGGATCGTCGAGGTGTTGCGGGCGATCCGCCGGGCGAACGCGTCCGGCAGCCCCACCGCGTGGTCGAACGGCAGCACGGTGACGGAGTCGGCACCACCCACCCCGGCCCCCAGGCAGGCCAGCGTCGTCCGCAGCATGTTCACCCACGGGTCCCGTCGGGTCATCATCACCGGCGAGGTCACGACGTGCTGCCGCTGCGCTCCGGCCGAGGCGTCCGCGCACACTTCGGCGACCCGGGCCCACAGGCGCCGGGCGGCACGGAGCTTGGCGATCGTCAGGAACTGGTCGGCCGTGGCCGCGTAACGGAACTCCAGCTGCCCGCAGGCCTCCTGGACCGTCAGGCCGGCGGCGGTCAGCGCCCGCAGGTGCGCGACACCGGTGGCCATGGACAGGCCCAGCTCCTGTGCGGCCGACCCGCCGGCCTCGTGGTGGACGAGCGCGTCCACGGTCAGCGCGCGCAGCCCCGGGTACTCCCGGGCGCACCGCCGTGCCCACCGGATCACGCTGTCACCGTCCGGTTCCGCGCCGGTGCGGGCCGCCTGCCCGAGCGGGTCCGCACCGAGGCTGCCGCGCACGGCCTCCTTCGGGACGCCGCGGGCCTCGAACAGACCCAGCAACTCCCGTACGGCGGGCTCGAACGCGTCGCCCGCGTCGAGCGCGAGGGGTGCCAGGTCGAGGTGGACGCCGTCCAGCGCGCGTTCCAGGCCCGACACCGGGACGCCGTCCGGCCCGCCCACGGCCAGCCACAGCGAGGTGACGCCGTTCTCCAGATCCCCGAGCACGGCCTCGTTCAGACGGGCCGGATCGGTCATCGCGTGGCGCTGCCGTACGTCCCAGCCGCCCAGGGTGTTACCCGTGGCACCGCTGCCCCGGGTGAACGGGGCGAAGCCGGGGAACCCGGGGTCGGGCGAGACGTCGTCAGAGGTGTACAGAGGGCGGGCCGTGAGCCCGTCCCCGAGCGCGGTGGACAGCGCCTCCACGGCCGCCGTGCCCGTGACTTCCCTGCCCGACCTGCGCAGTACGCCTTCGACGAGGCTCTGCCACTGGTCGTGGGAGGGGTCAGGGGATCCGGCGGCCCGCGAAAGCCCGTCAGCAGGCAGGACCGTCATGGTCAGATGCTAGGTCAGCGCTCCGATGTGCAGCAGTGCCATCAGATGTGACCTTGCCCTCTCCGTCGTCGGCCCGGACCCGCCGGGCGGCAGGAGGGTGACGCCGGTTTCGTCAGCAATCTTCACAATGCGGCACGCAATGCCCACAGTTATGCTTCTGGCGAGTCGGTACCGAAGGGAAGGGCGCACCATGGCCGCGGGACCCGTGGAATACCTCGTCATCACCTTTCCCGGTGAGCGGTTCGCCGACACGATCGCGCCCCTCCTGGCCGATGCCGTCGCGTCTCAGGCGGTGCGCATCCTGGATCTCGCCTTCGCCCGCGTCGGCGAAGGGGGCACCGCCGACCTCCTGGGGACGTCCGAGATCGACCCGCACGGGCTCGTGCCCTTCGAGCGTCCGGCGGACGGGGTGCCTGCGTGGCCGTCCCTCTCCGACCTCGACGAACTCGGGCGCCTCCCGGTAGGCGGCGTCGCCGCACTGATCGCGTGGGAGGACCGCTGGCCGGTCGCTCTCACCCGAGTGGTCGAGTCGGCCGGCGGCGAACTCCTGGCGCACGCGGTGGTCCCGTCGCCGGACGGCGGGGACGACGTCATCACGCTGCTCGAGCGGCTGGCGGAGCTCAGGAAGCAGGACGTCCTGACCGACGCCGAGTTCGCGGAGCACAAGGCGAGGATCCTCGCCGACTGACGTCCCGCGCCTTTCGCGCCGAGCGGTGACCGGCCGGTGCGCCACGCCCCGTCTTGTTGATCCCCCCGCCCCGTGCGACGTTGATTCTGACCTGTGTAGTTTGTCGGGAAAGAGGCAGTTCATCGTGCAGACCGCCCGGGCCGTCCCGGCCGCTACCGTCGTCAACCTGCGCGACCTCGGTGGGATCGCCCTCGGGCGCGACCTCCGGCTGCGGCAGGGAATCCTTCTGCGCTCCGGCCAGCTGAGCGACTTCGACGCGGAGAGCGACATGGCGGTGGCCGCCCTCGGCATCCGCACGGTCGTCGACCTCCGCACGGCCGACGAACGCCGGTGGGCCCCGGACCGGCTGCCGCCGGGCGCCCGGCTCTTCGTCGCGGACGTCCTGGGCGACCACCCGGTCGTGGGGCCGTCCCGGCTGCACGCCCTGCTCTCCGACACGGGCGGGGCCGCCACCTCGCTCGGCGGTGGCCGGGCCGAAAGCCTGTTCGCCCAGACCTATCGCAGGCTGGTCCTGTCACCGGGCGCCGCCGCCGCCTACCGGGCCTTCCTGGAGACGGCCGCCGACCCCCGCGCGCGGCCCCTGCTCTTCCACTGCGCCTCGGGCAAGGGCCGGACGGGCTGGGCCACCGCACTCCTGCTCCTGATGGCCGGAGCCTCGCGGGAGGTCGTGCAGGCCGAGTTCATGGCCGTGAACAGGGCGATCAGGGCCGCCTCCGCGCCCGTGGTGCGGCGCTTCGTCGAGGCGGGCGGCGACCCGGACATCGCCTCCGCCTTCATCGAGGTCCGGCCCCGGTACCTGGACGCGGCACTGGATGCCATGGACGAACGGTGGGGCGGACTCGACGGCTACCTCCGCGACGGGATCCGGGTCCCCGCGGCGGTGGTCGAGCGGCTGCGCGCGGACCTGGTGGCGCCGGTCTGACGGCACGGCGGGCACGTGGGCCACGCGGCCTTCACCGGTCCTGCCCGGAGCGGCCGGCCGCGGGCGGCTCCCGCACCGTGGACGGTTCACGCCCCGCCGGTATCGTGGAACCCGCCGTCCCGGCCGCAGTGAGGCGCCGTGGGCGATGCGGCGAAGGGGGCACGCGGTGACCGAGCGCAAGCCGGCCGGCGTCGGTTTCGAGTCATGGGTGGACAAGCAGATCCGTGAGGCGCAGGAGCGCGGCGACTTCTCAGGGCTCCCGGGTTTCGGCAAGCCGATACCGGGCCTCGAACGGCCCTACGACGAGAGCTGGTGGATCAAGGCGAAGATGAGGCGCGAGGGCCTTTCGGCGCTGCCGCCCTCGCTCACACTCCGCAAGGAGGCCGAGGACGCCCGGGAGGCGGCCCTGCGTGCCCGGTCGGAGGCCGAGGTCCGCCGGATCCTCGCCGAGGTCGACGACAGGATCCGCGAGGCCCTGGCGATGCCGCCGGCCGGTCCGCCGCTGAACGTCGTGCCCTTCGACGTGGACGCGGCCGTCGAGGAGTGGCACGCGCGCAGGAGTGAGGACCGGGGCCGGACGGGCTCCGGCGGCACGTGATACTCGTCCTATGGGATCGAGGGCGGTGAAGACGCGCGGGGGCGGTGCTCACGGCGCGGTGCGGATACGGCGGGCCGTGCCGAGGGACGCCCGGCGGCTCACCCGCCTGGTCACCGGGTCACGTGCGTACGAAGGCCACTACGCGCCCATGGTCGCGGGGTACAAGGTCGGCCCGGACTACATCGAGGCGCACCGGGTCTTCGCCGCCGTGGACACGGAGGAACGCGTGCTCGGCTTCTACGCGCTGATCCTGTCCCCGCCGGAGCTGGACCTGATGTTCGTCGGCGACCACGCCCAGGGCAGGGGCGTCGGGCGCCTGCTCGTCGGCCACATGCGGGCCGAGGCCCGGCAGGCCGGCCTCGACGCCGTGCGCATCGTGTCCCACCCACCGGCCGAGGACTTCTACCTCGGCGTGGGGGCACTCCGCACGGGCACGGTCGCCGCCGCCCCGCCGGCGGTGATGTGGGACCGGCCCGAGCTCAGCCTCAGGACCGGCGAGCCGTGAGCCGGGCGGACCTCGTGCCGGAGGCCCGTGTCCCCCGGCGCCGGGGCACACGGACCGCTGCCGCTACGACCAGCCGCCGTACGGGCGGGT
>NZ_JBEXWB010000301.1:0-7909 GCF_040629645.1 Streptomyces sp. NPDC005899
CGGGCCGGTGCCGCCGGCCCCTGGCCAGGGGCGGCCGTCACCCCGGCCGCCACCCTGCCGGTCGTCGAGGCACCGCTGCCTTCGGTGCACGTCGCGCTCGCGCACGCCAGGCGGTCCAGGCCGGGCGCACCCCGCTTCGGCCGCACGGGCTTCCCCCTGGACCCGAAGGACCGTGCGGCGCGCAGGGACCGGCTGCGCGCGCGGGTCGTGACGACGACGGTCGTGGCCACCGTGGTCGCCGCCCCCGTGATCGCCCTGTGGGCCGCCTACCGGGGGGCGCCGCTGACGGGCGAGGGGCACGACGGTTCCTCGGTCACCGCGACCGAGGCGGACGAGGGGGCGGGACCCGGCGGCGAACCGTACGGCGACTACGAGAACGCCGGCAACGCCAGCCCGGACGGGGACACCGGATTCCCCGGCGACCTGCGGAGACCCGACGTGTCGGCGGAGGTGGTCAGCGCCGGCGACGGCCGGCCGGACTCCCGTGCGCTCACGGTGTCGGCCCGCTCCTCGCGCGGGCTGACGGCCATCACGCTGACCGCGTCCGGCGCCCGTCCCGTCACCTGGTCCGCCACGGTGCGGGCCCCGTGGCTGCGCCTCGGCCGATCGTCCGGCACGCTCGCCCCCGGCCGGAGCGTCACCCTGTACGTCCGCGTGGACCGGGCCGCCGAGCCGGAGGGCCCGTGGAGCGTGCGCGTCCTTGTGACCCCCTCCGGCTCCGCCGTCGTGATCACCGGGTACGGCCGCCCCGTGGCCCCGGCCCTCGGGCGCCCGGGACCCGGCCCTGACCCGTCGTCCGGTCCCCCCGGCCCGTCGCCGTCCTCGCCGCCACCGTCGTCGGGCCCCACACCGCCCACGGAACCCTCGGAGCCCACCGGTCCGACGCCTTCCGCGACGGACCCGCCGGCGACCGAGCCGCCCGGATCGCCGGCCCCGACACCGTCTCCGCCCGAGGGGACGACCCCCGCGCCCCCGCCACCCGGGACCGGGGCGGACCCGGGCGACGGCTAGCGGCGGTGGACGGCCGCACGCGGGACGGGCGGCCCCCACCCGCGGCGGGGCGGCCGGCCCCGGCAGCAGGCGCACCCGCCGCCGGGCGCCGGCACCCGGGCGCCGAGGACCGGCCGGCTCAGGCCGGATCGGCCGGATGCGGCGCCATCGGCAGCAGCGAGGCGAGCCGCTGCTCGCACAGCTCGACCAGCCGGGCGTACGCCTCCTCACCCATCAGTTCCGTGAGTTCGGGGCGGTAGGAGACGTAGACCGGGTCCCCGGCTCCGTGCGCGGAGGTCGCCGACGTGCACCACCAGTGCAGGTCGTGCCCGCCCGGCCCCCAGCCCCGCCGGTCGTACTCACCGATGGACACCTGGAGCACACGGGTGTCGTCGGGCCGGTCGATCCACTCGTACGTGCGCCGGACCGGCAGCTGCCAGCACACGTCGGGCTTGGTCTCCAGCGGTTCCTTGCCCTCCCGCAGGGCCAGGATGTGCAGGGCGCATCCCATACCGCCGTCGAAGCCCGGGCGGTTCTGGAAGATGCAGGAGCCCTCCCAGCGCCGGGTCTGGCGTTCACCGTCCTCGTCGACGCCGACCCAGCCCGTCTCCGTGCCGACGTCGTGGAACTGCCACAGGTCCGGTGTGAGCCGCGCGACGTGCCCGGCCACCCGCCGCTCGTCGTCCTCGTCCGAGAAGTGCGCACCCAGCGTGCAGCACCCGTCGTCCGCGCGGCCCGCCTGGATGCCCTGGCAGCCGCTGCCGAAGATGCAGGTCCACCGGGACGTCAGCCAGGTCAGGTCGCAGCGGAACACCTGCTCGTCGTCGGCGGGGTCGGGGAACTCGACCCAGGCCCGCGCGAAGTCGAGCCCCTTCTCGTCGGGCCCGGCGGGCCCGTCTCCTTCCGGCTGCCGCATCTCCGGCTTCTTTTCCGGCTTCTTCGTGACTTTGTCCGGCTTCGCCTTTTTCGTCTTTGGCACGGGCCCAGAGTAAGTCCCCCCGCCGCAGTAGCGTTCCGCTCATGAGACTCGGAGTCCTCGACGTGGGGTCGAACACGGTTCATCTGCTGGTGGTCGACGCGCACCCCGGCGCCCGCCCGCTGCCCGCGCACTCGCACAAGGCGGAGCTCCGGCTGGCCGAACTCCTCGACCCGGACGGATCCATCGGCCCGCTGGGCGTCGACCGGCTCGTGTCGACGGTCGCCGAGGCCCTGCAGGCGGCCGAGGACAAGGGCTGCGAGGACGTACTGGCCTTCGCCACCTCCGCGGTGCGCGAGGCGGGCAACGCCGACGAGGTCCTGGCCAGGGTCAGGGACGAGACCGGAGTGTCCCTCGCCGTCCTCAGCGGCGAGGAGGAGGCCCGGCTCACCTTCCTGGCCGCCCGCCGCTGGTTCGGCTGGTCCGCGGGGAAACTCCTGGTCCTGGACATCGGAGGCGGGTCGCTGGAGGTCGGCTACGGGCTGGACGAGGAGCCCGACGCCGCGGTCTCGCTGCCGCTCGGCGCCGGCCGCCTCACGGCCGGCTGGCTGCCGGGCGACCCGCCGGACCCGGCGGACATCCGGGCGCTGCGCCGCCATGTCCGCGCCGGGATCGCGAGGACGGTGGGCGACTTCGCCCGGCTGGGACCGCCCGACCGCGTCGTCGGCACCTCCAAGACCTTCAAGCAGCTCGCCCGGCTCGCCGGCGCCGCGCGCTCCGCCGAGGGGCTGTACGTGCAGCGCGTCCTCACCCGCAAGGCGCTGGAGGAGTGGGTGCCCAAACTGTCGTCGATGACCGTCGACCAGCGCGGACACCTGCCCGGGGTCGCCGAGGGGCGCGCCGGACAGCTGCTGGCCGGGGCTCTCGTCGCCGAGGGGGCGATGGATCTCTTCGAGGTCGAGGAGCTGGAGATCTGCCCCTGGGCACTGCGCGAGGGAGTCATCCTGCGCCGCCTGGACCACCTGCCGCAGGGTCAGGCGTCGCTCACCTGACGTACGCGCCACCGCCATGGCCCTTGTCACTTTCGGCCGGGGAACCCCCGGTGCGGCACACGGGTGCCCGTACCCTGTCCACGTGGCAGATCCAGTGGTGCGCGTCCCGGATGCGAAGGTCGCCCTGTCGACGGCCTCCGTCTATCCGGAGTCGACGGCGACGGCCTTCGAGATCGCCGCGCGCCTGGGCTACGACGGCGTCGAGGTCATGGTGTGGACCGATCCGGTCAGCCAGGACATCGAGGCGCTGAGGCGGCTCTCGGACTACCACCAGGTGCCGGTCCTCGCCGTGCACGCCCCGTGCCTGCTGATCACCCAGCGGGTGTGGTCCACGGACCCGTGGGTGAAGCTCCAGCGGGCCAGGGCCGCGGCGGAGAAGCTGGGGGCGTCGGCGGTGGTCGTCCATCCGCCGTTCCGCTGGCAGCGCAACTACGCCCGGGACTTCGTGAACGGAATCTGGCGCATGGCGGACGAGACCGACGTGCGGTTCGCCGTGGAGAACATGTATCCGTGGCGCTACCGGGACCGCGAGATGCTCGCGTACGCCCCCGCCTGGGACGTCACCCAGGACGACTACCGGCACTTCACGGTGGACCTCTCGCACACCGCTACCGCGCGCACCGACGGCCTGGCCATGGTCGACCGGATGGGCGACCGGCTCGCCCACGTCCACCTCGCCGACGGCAAGGGCTCGGGCAAGGACGAGCACCTGGTGCCGGGCCGGGGCGACCAGCCGTGTGCGGAGCTGCTGGAGCGGCTGGCCCGGACCGCCTTCGACGGCCATGTGGTCATCGAGGTCAACACGCGCCGCGCCATGTCGTCGGCCGAACGCGAGGCCGACCTCGCGGAGGCGCTCGCCTTCACCCGCCTGCACCTCGCCTCACCGGTGCGGACGCCTCGCCCGTGACGCCCGGTGCCACGGACGGCCCGGCCCCCCGGCGCCGGGGCCGGGGCCGCCCCTCCCGTACTGCGGACATCGCCGGCCCCGACGCCAGGACCCGGATCCTCCAGGCCGCCCGGACGGAGTTCGCCGAACGCGGCTACGACAGGACGTCGATCCGGGGCGTCGCCAAGGCGGCGGGTGTCGACCCGGCGCTGGTCCACCACTACTTCGGCACGAAGGACGAGGTCTTCGCCGCGGCCGTCGAGGTCTCCTTCGAGCCCGCGCTCGTCGTCTCCGAGATCCTGGACGGCCCGTCGGACGCCATGGGGGAGCGGTTGGCCCGCTTCTTCATCGGCGTGTGGGAGAACCCGGTGACCCGGGCCCCCCTGCTGGCGATCCTGCGGTCCGCGCTCACGCACGAGGCCGCCGCCGCGGTGCTGCGCGGCTTCGTGCTGAGCCGGCTCCTGGAACGGGTCGCGGCGGAGCTGGAGGTGCCCGACCCGACCTTCCGCGCCGAACTGGCGGCCTCGCACATGCTCGGGGTCGCGATCCTGCGGTACGTGGTCCAGGCGGAGCCGCTGGCGTCGGTGGACCCGGAGAGGATCATCGCCATGGTGGCTCCGACGCTCCAGAGGTACCTGGGTGACGCCTGACCCCCGCCCCGGCGCGCGCCCGCCCCGTGGGCCGCGCCCCGGCCGGGTCGCGCACCCGCCGCCTGCCGGCCCCTCCGGTGCTGTGACACGTGCGGAAGCCATGCCGGGCTCGGTCCCGGGAGGCCCCGCCCCGCCCACCCGTCGGGCATCACATCCCGCATTTCGGACGCGGTGTCCAGATCTTGGCACGGGAGGCGTAGGCTCGGAGACAGTCTTTTCTGTCGAAGGAGCGAAGCGACGATGCCCCAGCTGAGGTCCCGCACTGTCACCCACGGCCGCAACATGGCGGGCGCCCGCGCCCTTATGCGGGCGTCCGGCGTAGCCAGTGAGGACATCGGCAAGCCGATCATCGCGGTGGCCAACTCCTTCACGGAGTTCGTCCCGGGGCACACCCATCTCGCCCCCGTCGGCCGGATCGTCTCCGAGGCCATCCAGGCGGCGGGCGCGGTGCCCCGCGAGTTCAACACGATCGCGGTGGACGACGGCATCGCCATGGGGCACGGCGGGATGCTCTACAGCCTGCCGTCCAGGGACCTGATCGCGGACAGCGTCGAGTACATGGTCGAGGCCCACTGCGCCGACGCCCTGATCTGCATCTCCAACTGCGACAAGATCACCCCGGGCATGCTGATGGCCGCGATGCGCCTCAACATCCCCACGGTGTTCGTCTCCGGCGGCCCGATGGAGGCCGGCAAGACCACCCTGGTCGACGGCACGGTCCGCACCCTCGACCTCGTCGACGCGATCTCGGACGCGGTCAACGACAAGATCTCCGACGCCGACATCCTCCGCATCGAGGAGAACGCCTGCCCGACCTGCGGCAGCTGTTCGGGCATGTTCACCGCCAACTCGATGAACTGCCTCGCCGAGGCCATCGGCCTGGCCCTGCCGGGCAACGGTTCCGTCCTCGCCACCCACACCGCCCGCAAGGCGCTGTACGAGAACGCCGGCCGCACGATCGTCGAGATCACCGAGCGCCATTACGGGGAGGACGACGACTCGGTCCTGCCCCGCAGCATCGCCACCCGCGAGGCGTTCGAGAACGCCATGGCCCTCGACATCGCCATGGGCGGTTCCACGAACACGATCCTGCACCTGCTGGCCGCCGCCCAGGAGGCCGAGCTCGAGTTCGGCCTCCCGGAGATGGACGAGATCTCCCGGCGGGTCCCCTGCCTGGCGAAGGTCGCCCCCAACGTGGCGCCCGGCGGCACGTACTACATGGAGGACGTGCACCGCGCCGGCGGGATCCCCGCCATCCTCGGAGAGCTGTACCGGGGAGGGTTGCTCAACGAGAACGTGCACAGCGTGCACGCCGACTCCCTCGACGAGTGGCTGAAGACCTGGGACGTGCGCGGAGGTTCGCCCTCCGCCGAGTCGCTCGAACTGTGGCACGCGGCCCCCGGCTGCAAGCGCTCGGCGACCGCCTTCTCCCAGTCCGAGCGCTGGGACACCCTCGACACGGACGCGGCCGGCGGCTGCATCCGCTCGGTCGAGCACGCCTACTCCGAGGACGGGGGGCTGGCGGTCCTCAAGGGCAACCTCGCCGTGGACGGCTGCGTCGTGAAGACGGCGGGCGTCGACGAGTCGATCTGGACCTTCGAGGGCCCCGCCGTCGTCTGCGAGTCGCAGGAGGACGCCGTCGACAAGATCCTCCGCAAGGAGATCAAGGAAGGCGACGTCGTCGTCATCCGCTACGAGGGCCCCAAGGGCGGCCCCGGCATGCAGGAGATGCTCTACCCGACGTCCTTCCTCAAGGGACGCGGGCTCGGCAAGGCCTGCGCGCTCGTGACCGACGGCCGCTTCTCCGGTGGCACCTCCGGCCTGTCCATCGGGCACGCGTCCCCCGAGGCGGCGTCCGGCGGCACCATCGCCCTGGTGCGGGACGGCGACCGGATCGCGATCGACATCCCGAACCGCTCGATCGAGCTCCTCGTCCCGGACGCGGAGCTCGCCACCCGCCGCGAGGAGCTGAAGGGCGTGTACGCGCCGAAGAACCGCGACCGCAAGGTCTCCCAGGCGCTGCGGGCGTACGCCGCGATGGCGACCAGCGCCGACAAGGGCGCCGTGCGCGACGTCTCCAAGCTCGGCTGACCCGCCCCCTCCCGCGTCCCGTCCGGCCCCGCCCCTGGTCTCACCAGTGGGCGGGGTCGTCCGCGTCCACGGCGAAGACGGATCCGTCCGGGGCGGTCGCCACGACGCTCCGCCCGAGCACGACGGGAGCCGGCAGGGACGAGGCGTGGCCGAGTTTCCCGTCCCTGAGCCGGGGCCGCGTCTGGCCCAGCAGCGCCCCGCGTTCCGTGTCCACGGCCAGCAGCCGCCCGTCGGCGGCCGAGAAGTACAGGCGGCCGTCCCCTCCCGCGACCGGCGCGGAGGTCAGGCCGACGGCCGTCTCCAGCCGCCACCGCTCGGCCGGCCCGCCGCCGGGCCGGATGTCCACGGCCAGCAGCGTCCCGCCGCGCTCCAGCAGCACGGCGGTGTCCCCCGTGACCGCGACCCCCGGTGCGTTCATCCGGAAGGGCAGCGGCACCCGTGCCGTGCTCCGCCGCGCGGGGTCGTAGCGGACCAGTCCCGTGGTCTGGGCGTCGTCGTTCATGGACGTCAGCAGCAGATCCCCGCCGGACGTGCCCACCGGGGTGAGCATCCCGGCCAGCCGGCGCTGCCAGGCGGTGCGCCCGGTGTCCGCCTCGACCGCCGTGACGAGGGTGGTGGCGCCCCGCGCGTCGTTCTCGAAGAGGTAGGCGAGCCCCGTCGCGTCGTCGTACAGCGCGTACGCGGGGCGCAGGTGCCCCGGCACGGCGTGCCGCCAGCGGGTCCCACCGGTCGCGGGGTCGAGGCCCCGGGCCGTGCCGTCCCGGCCGGTCATCAGCAGGGTGCCGCCCGCCGGGAAGGGGGTGTCCGGAGAGCCGGAGAGGGACGTCCGCCAGGCCGGCTCCCCTTGCCCGGGGGCGTAGGCCAGGAGCTGCCCGCCCGGCTCGGCGGTGTACGCGGGGCCACCGGGGAGGGTGCCCAGTTCCGCGTCGCCGGACAGGTCGCTCCGCCGCGACCACAGGACCCGCCCGTCCGAGGGGTCCAGCCGGGCGGTCCCGTAACCGGCCGCGGCGCAGTACAGGGCGGAACCCGCGGGCGCACAGGACGGCGTCGAGCCGTCCGGGGACCGCAGGGGCGTCCGCCACGGCTCGAAGGACGCCGCCCGGTCCGGACCGCCTCCGCCGCTCCCCGGGGCCGAGGGCCCGGGGCCCTCGCCCCACGCGCCCGCCGCCCAGGCGCATCCGGCGGCCAGGGCCGCGAGCACCGCCGCGGCCGTCGCGAGCCGGCGCCGGGGGCGCCGGCCGCGCCACGCTCCGGGCGCGGAGGGCAGCCCGTCCGCCGCCCGCACATGTGTGGTGCCCGTGTCCGGTGCGTCCGCCGCGGCCCC
>NZ_JBEXWB010000302.1:0-7851 GCF_040629645.1 Streptomyces sp. NPDC005899
CCACGCGCCGGCCCCCCGTACGTCCGCGGGTCCCGCCGCCCGGCGGCGGGCCGGCGTTCCGTGACAGCTCGTCCAGGGCCTCCGGCAGTCCGCGCGCGCCGTTCACCGCCGCCTCCCGCACGGCCTGGGCCCACGGGGCGGGCAGTCCCTCGACGGCGTCGTCCGCCAGCATCCGCACGGCCTGCTCCACCCGCTGCCGGGCCGTCAGCTCGTCCTCCGCGGGAGGTGCGAGCACCTGGGCCATCAGGTCCAGGCCGCCGATCTGCCGGGTGGACCGGTACCAGCGCCACAGCCGGAGCCACGGCGTCCCGCAGGCCCTTCCCGCGTTCCTGCGCCACTCCCGTTCCGCCGCCTGACCGGCCGCCGTCGCGCCGACGGCCTCCGCGAGCCGGTCGGTGAACTGCTCGCGGGACCGCTCATCGAGGCCTGGGCGCCCCTCCGCGACGTACACGGGTCGCAGCCGCGCGGCCGCCGCGTCCACGTCGGCGGAGAGCCGCAGCGTCGCCGCCGCACGGTCCTGCACCAGCTTTCCGAGCAGTTCGCGCAGGTCGGCGACCCCCTCGCCGGTGAGTGCGGACAGCGGCACGACGGTCGCGCCCGGCTCCCCGTGCTCCCCGACCACCATGCCGTCCTCGTCGAGCAGCCTGCGCAGGTCGTCCAGGACCAGATGGGCCGACTCACCGGGAAGCCGGTCGATCTGGTTGAGCACCACGAAGGTGACCTCCGCGTGCCCCGCGAGCGGACGCAGATAGCGCTCGTGCAGGGTGGCGTCCGCGTACTTCTCCGGGTCGACCACCCAGATCACCGCGTCGACCAGCGCCAGGACCCGTTCGACCTGGTCCCGGTGGCCGGTGGCCGCCGAGTCGTGGTCGGGCAGGTCCACCAGCACGAGGCCCTGCAGCGCCTCGTCGGCCTGCGCGCTGCCCGGCACCGGCCTGCGCCGCAGCCGGCCGGGGATGGCCAGCCTGTCCAGCAGCCCGGCGGCACCGTCCGTCCAACTGCAGGCGATCGGCGAGGACGTCGTCGGCCTGCGCAGCCCCGTGTCGGAGATCTGGGCCCCCGCGAGGGCGTTGAACAGCGTGGACTTCCCGCTGCCGGTGGCGCCCGCGACGGCCACGACCGTGTGCCGGGAGGAGAGCCGCCGGCGGGCCGACGCCTCGTCGAGCACCCGTCCCGCCTCGGCGAGGACCTCCCCCTCGATCCTGGCGCGGGAGAGCCCGACCAGTTCGCGCAGCGCGTCGACCCGCTGCCCGAGGGCGCCGCCCGGCAGTCCGTACGCCTCGACCTGCGGCCGCGCGTCGTCGTCCGGCAGGAGGTCCGCCCGGGCGTCCCCCGGTACGGCGTCGGCGGCACGCCGCGCGATGAGGCCGTCGTCCCAGTGCCGCTCGCCGGTGCCGTCGTCCCGGCGCCGTCCGTCGGCCCGCTCGCCGGTCCCGTCGTCCCGGCGCGGCTCGCCGGCCCCGTCGTCCTCCCGGCTCCTGCCGGGCTCCGGTGCCGGCCCGTGGTCGCGGCCCTGATCAGTGACGGCAGTCATCGCTGCCACCTCGCCTTCTGGAGTACGGACAGCGCGGCAATGAGTTCGGCCTGCGGTTCCGGGGAGACCTGGAGTGCGTCGAGTGGTCCGAGCCGCCGGTCGCGTTCGGCGAGCAGGACCTGTTCCAGGTAGCTGGTGAGCAGCGCGCCCCCCTTGTCGCCCAGCCGCAACGCCCCCTGGGCCCCGATGCGTTCGGCGAGCTGCTCACCGGCGCTCCGGGCCCGGCGCCCGCCCAGCAGGGAGGCGGCCAGCAGCGCGGCGACGGTCTCGGCGTCGGGTGCGGCGCCGCGTTCCAGCAGCCGCACCTCCTCCTCGGCCAGTTCCTCCAGGACCCGCCGCCAGCGCCGTACGGCCATGGCGATCCGGCCCTGCACGTCCTCCGCGGGCCCCCAGCCGCCGGCCTCCCGGCCGGGGCCCTCGAACCGGAAGCCGCCCGCGGCGGGGTCCCGCCGCCATGCGGTGCGGATCTGTTCGTCGGCGGCGGCCACCGCACACTGGAGCAGCGCCGCCAGGCTTTCCACGAGTGCGTCCAGCAGCTCACCGGCCGTGCTGTAGAGCGGATATCCGCGCCACCGGGTGCGGGCGCCCCCGGCGAGCACGGCTCCGTCCCGCAGGCGCCGCCGGACCCGGGAGGACTCCTTCGCGTAGGCATCCTCGACCACACCCGTCAGCCGCACGGCCGCCGCGTACTGAGCGGCCACGGCCCCGGCCAGTTCGGGCAGCCGTGCGTCGAGCGAGTCGATGACCCCGGACGCGGTACGGCCCACCGCCTGCTGGCGTGCGGCCGGGTCCTGCGCCCGGTGGGTGAGCCAGGCCCGCAGCGGGGCGACGGCCGTGGTGGGCAGCAGGCCGCTGCCACCACCTGCGGACTCGGGCAGTTCGGGGATGGTGAACCGGGGCACGTCGCCCAGTCCGGCCCGGGTCAGGAGGGCCGCGTACTGCCGCGACACCTCGGTGATCACCTGGTGCGGCACCCTGTCCAGAACGGTGACCAGCGAGGCGTCGTACTCCTTGGCGGTGCGGAGCATGTGCCAGGGGACCGCGTCGGCGTACCGGGACGCCGTGGTGACCATGACCCACACGTCGGCGGCGCAGATCAGTTCGGCGGCCAGGACCCGGTTGCGCACGACGAGCGAGTCGATGTCGGGGGCGTCCAGGAGGGCGAGGCCCCGGGGCAGCGTCGCCGCGGTCTCCACGCGCAGCACGGTCCCGTCGCGGTCGCCGTCCGCCCCGAAGTGGTCGGGCCCGTCCCGGTCCTGGGCCTGGCCGGGCGGCAGCCACACCCGCGTCAGCTGGGGCAGCACCCGGACTCCGGCGAACCAGTGGTGGTCGTCCGGGTGGCAGACGAGCACCGGGGTCCGCGTCGTGGGGCGCAGGACACCGGCCTCGCTGACCCGGCAGCCCACCAGCGAGTTGACGAGTGTCGACTTGCCCGCGCCGGTGGATCCTCCGATCACGGCGAGCAGCGGCGCCTCGGGGTCCTTGAGGCGGGGGACGAGGTAGTCGTCCAGCTGGGCAAGCAGTTCGGTTCTCGTCTGCCGGGCCCGCTCGGCCTGGGGCAGCGGAAGCGGAAGACGCACGGCGGCGACACAGTCGCGCAGGGCGGAGAGTGCGTCGATGAGCTGGGGCCGTACATCGATGGTTACCACATGGGAAGAATGCCCAATTATGACGGCTTTTTGAAGCGTATAGGACTCTCTGCGCGGCGAATCCATCCCGGGGGACAGAGGGGACGAGTGGGACGCAGGCATAACGACTGCACAACACCCGGGGCGCGAGGCGCCAAAAGCGATGCACGAATCGCACCTACCTGCGATTATCGGTTCGCTTCACTGAACCTCCACATCGTGTCACGCAGGTGAAGCAACCGGGACGAGGTGATCTGAGCCCTATCCTTGTCCCGGCACGGTCACGGATGGCTTGAATCAGCGCCCTCCGGGCCGTAGAGGCCGGCACCGGCCCCCGTAGCTCAGTGGATAGAGCAGGCGCCTTCTAAGCGCTTGGCCGCAGGTTCGAGTCCTGCCGGGGGCACACAGCGCGCACCACTGTGAGGCCCTCCACCCCGGAGGGCCTTTCCGCTGGTCGAACGCACACTAGAGAGTGCCCCGTAGAGGACGCGTAAGCGCGGGACAGGCATCGAGCGGCCCGGGGCGGCCCGGCACCGTCCGGCTTGCCAGGGGGTTTCCAAGGGCGCCACGGAGAACGCGCGGTGACGCGCTCCTCGCTTCGACAGCCCCCTTCGCGCCTGCTCCGGGCCGCCCCGCGCTCGGCCCGGCAGCTGCGCCGCAACCTCACCACCCGCGATCGCCGGATCGAACACCATCGAGGGGTACGCGGGTACGCGGCGACGGTCGACGACGTGGAAGCCCCCATGCCCGGTGAGGAGCCGCTGGAGACCAGGGAGAAGGCGTAGGCATGGCTGGAGGCCTACCGGCGCGGTGTGACCTGCGCCCAGGCCCCCGCAGGTGCCGGAGACGAGTGAGCCGGTGAGCGCACCCCCGAGAAGGGACGGCCGACGGGGAACCCCGGTTCTCCCCGTGACGGCGCACGCCCTGACTTGCCGAACACCCGGGCATGGGCTTGTTTCGGAAGTGGAGGTGTGCGGGGCCCCGCCGGCGCGCCCCGCCGGAGGCATCGGAGGCGAACCATCGTGCTGTTCACCGACCGGACCGACGCCGGGCGGCAGCTCGCCGGGGCGCTGCGGCACCTGGGACGGCGCGACCCCGTCGTCCTGGGCCTGCCGCGCGGCGGCGTCCCGGTCGCGTACGAGGTCGCGCGGGAGCTGCGAGCCCCGCTGGACGTCGCCGTGGTCCGCAAGCTCGGGGTCCCCCACCACCCGGAGCTGGGCTTCGGCGCCATCGGCGAGGGCGGGGCACGGGTCATCAGCGACGACATCGTCCGGCACGCCGGGGTCCGGGAGAAGGACCTCGCAGCCGTCGAGCGGGCCGAGGAGGCGGAGCTCGCGCGGAGGGCGCACGCGTACCGGGAGGGCCGCCCGCGCCTCCCCCTGACGGGCCGTACCGTGATCGTGGTGGACGACGGCATCGCCACCGGGGCGACCGCCAGGGCCGCCTGCCAGGTCGTACGCGCCCAGGGCGCCGGGTACGTGGTGCTCGCCGTGCCGGTCGCCTCCCCGGACGTGGCCGTCCGGCTGCGCGAGGACGTGGACGAGGTGGTGTGCCTGTCCACGCCCGGCCTCTTCTCCGCAGTCGGTGAGTGGTACCGCGACTTCTCCCAGACCTCCGACGAGGAGGTCGTCTCCCTGCTGGCACGGGCGCCTTCGGGCGACGGCTCCACGCCGGCCGTAGCCGAGGAGGTGGAGGTCGTGTCCGGCGGCGCCGGCCTCGCCGGGGACCTCGTGCTTCCCCGGGGCGCGCGGGCCGTCGTGGTCTTCGCCCACGGTTCGGGCAGCAGCCGCCACAGCCCACGCAACCGTTCCGTGGCGGCCGGGCTGAACGGGGCGGGCCTCGGCACGCTCCTCCTCGACCTCCTGACGCCCGGGGAGGAGGACGACCGGGCGAACGTCTTCGACATCGGGCTGCTCGCCGGCCGGCTGGCCGACGCCACCCGCTGGCTGGAGCGCCGCGTGTCCCTTCCGGCAGGTCTCTTCGGGGCGAGCACGGGTGCGGCCGCCGCGCTCCGGGCCGCCGCCGCACCCGGCTCGGGCGTCGGCGCGGTGGTCTCCCGGGGCGGACGCCCCGACCTGGCCGGAGCGGACCTGTCCCGCGTCCGGGCACCCACGCTGCTCATCGTGGGCGGCGCCGACAACACGGTGATCGACCTCAACCGGCAGGCACAGTCGGCGCTGAGCTGTGAGAACCGCCTGGAGGTGGTCCCGGGCGCCACCCACCTCTTCGAGGAGCCGGGCGCCCTCGACCAGGTCGCGGGTCTGGCCACGGAGTGGTTCACCGAGCACCTGGTCCGGCGGTCCGCCTGAAGCCCGGAGGCGGTGGCCCGTCCCCCGTCCGACGCTCCGCGAGGCCGTGGCCCGGTCGCCGGCCGGCGACACCCCGTCCACCGCGCCCTATCCTGTACCCGCCGAGCGGCTCGGGAGGGATGCGGCCATGCGGGTCCGACAGGTGAGTGGCCAGGACGTTCCCGCGTACGCGGAGGGCGTGCGGCGGGTGTACGCCGAGGTGTTCTCGGCGCCGCCGTGGAACGAGGACCCCGCAGCGGCGGCGGCGTACGTCGAGCGGCTCGCCACCGACGCCGAGCGCCCCGGGTTCACCGCCGCGCTGGCCGTGGACGCGGACACCGTGCTCGGCTTCGCCACCGCGTGGACCACGCCCCCGGTCTTCCCCACCGACCGCAGTTACGGAGACGTGGCCCGCGCGCTCGGCGGCGGGCGCGTCAGGGCGTGGCTCTGCGGGGCGGTGGAAATCAACGAACTGGCCGTCGCCCCGGGCGCACGCGGCGCCGGGGTGGGCGCGGCGCTGCTGACCGCCGTGTCCGAGGGCGCTGTGGACGGTCGGTGCTGGCTGCTGACGTCCACACACGCCGGGGCCTCGCTGCGCTTCTACCGGCGCGCCGGATGGCACCAGGTCCCCGTGCCCGTCCCCGGCAGGGCCGGCCTCGTCGTCCTGCTGGGCCCGGACCATCCCGCGGCCTCCGGTCCCGCCGCCCTGGAGACGCGGGCGTGAGCAGGGTGACGCGGAAGCGCTCGTCCGCACCCGTGTGAGCGTGGGACGGCGGGAAGCGGCCCGCGGGCCACGGTCGTCCGCCTCCCGAATGCGGCTTGTGTCGCTTCACTCCTCGCGGAACTCCCCCACGCCGGCCCGTCGCCGGTGGGCGTCGACAGGGGGTCCGGGACGGGGCGTCCGCGACAGGGCCCGCCTGCCGGAGCGGGCCCGGCGGGAAGCGGTCTCCCGCCGGGCCCGGACGAGCCGTGTCAGCCGACCTCGCCCTCGCCACCCGTCGGCTCGTCGCCGCCGCCGTTCCTGAGCCGGTCGGCCTGCTCGATCGCCGTCGCGAGCTTCCCGACCGAGCCGTCCTCCGTGGTCCGGGCCAGCTTCCGTGCCCGCTCGGCGAGTGTGCCGAGCGGCGGTGTGCCCGGCAGGTCGCCGCCGCGCAGGGTGTCCGCGAAGTACGCGGCTACCGCCGCCACCTGGAGCCGTGCGCCCGCGCCGTCCCACAGCTCGCCGTCGATCGCGCCGGTCCCCACCGAACCGGACTCCTCGTGCGCCTTCCGTGTGGCCGGGTCGAGCCACCGGACGGTCGCGGTCGCCACGTGGCCGGAGGCACCCGCGCGGAGGCGTACGGCGTAGAGCGCGGTCACCGTGTGGCCGGGGCCCACCTCGCCGCCGTCGACGGTGTCGTCGCGGAAGTCGTCGTCGGCGACCTTGCGGTTCTCGTAGCCGATGAGCCGGAACTGCCGGACGGTCCTGCGGTCGAAGGCCACCTGGGCCTTGGCGTCCCGGGCCCGCAGTTCGACGTGCGCGGGCAGTTGGTCGACGAAGACCTTCCTGGCCTGGGCCTCGTCGGCGATGTACGTGGTGTTGCCGTCGCCCTTGTCGGAGAGGCGTTCCATCAGTGCGTCGCCGTAGTCGCTGCCGAGACCGACGCCGAACAGGGTGATGCCGTACTCCTTACGTGCGTCCCCGACGCGTGCGAGGATCGCGTCGGCGTCGGTCTCACCGGTGTTGGCGAGTGCGTCGGAGAGCAGGACGACCCGGTTGGTGGCTCCCTCGCGGTGACCGTCCACCGCTTCCTCGTAGCCGCGCTCGACACCGGCCGCCACGTTGGTGGAGTCGCCGGGTTCCAGCGCCGCGACGGCGTCCCGGATCCTGGTGCGGTTGCCCCGGAGGCGGGTCATCGGCAGCCGGGTCTCGGCCTCGCCGCTGAAGGTGACCAGGGAGACGGAGTCGTCGTCCCGCAGTTCGTCGGTGAGGATGCCGAGCGACGTCCTGGCCAGATCGAGGCGGCCCGGCTCGGCCATCGATCCGGAGACGTCGACGACGAAGGTCAGCGCGGCCGGGGGGCGTTCACCCGTGCCGGTGGCGGCCCCGGTGGCCAGTCCGACCCGCACGAGGGACCAGTCAGCGGCGTCGCCGCCGGGCCGGGCACCGTCCACGCCGACCGAGAAGCCGTTGCCCTTCGGCCGCTCGTAACCCTGGCGGAAACTGTTGACGAACTCCTCCGGTCGCACCGTCTCCGGCGTCGGCAGGCGTCCCTCGCCCAGGGTGCGGCGCGCGTATCCGTAACTGGCGGTGTCCACGTCGAGGGCGAAGGTCGAGAGGTAGTCGGGTGGCGCCACCTCGCGGGCGTCGCCGTCCTTCGCGCCGTCCCCCTTCCGTTGCGCGCCGTCCGGCACCGCGGAC
>NZ_JBEXWB010000303.1:0-7843 GCF_040629645.1 Streptomyces sp. NPDC005899
TGGACGCCCGCTGGCCCGGGGAGCGGCTCGACCGGGTCGCCGCGGCGGCGGGCGTGCGGCTCCTCGTCGTCGACGAGGACGCCTTCACCGCCCCCTGGGTCACCGCGACGGCCCGAAGGATGCCGGTCGTGGTCGTGGACCGGCTCGGCCGGGTGGTGCGGGGAGCACCCGAGCGGCCCGGCAGCCCGGCGGCCGTGCCCGCCCCCGACGCGCTCGCGTACGTCATGTCCACCTCCGGCTCGACGGGCCTGCCCAAGGGCGTGGGCGTCACGCACGCCGACGTGATCGCGCTCGCGGACGACTCGGCCTGGGACGAGGGCGCCGCCGACGCGGTCCTGATGCATTCGGCGTACGTCTTCGACGCGTCCACGTTCGAGATCTGGGCCCCGCTCCTGCGCGGCGGCCGGATCGTCGTGGCGCCGGACGGCGTCCTGGAGGCGGGCACCCTCGCGGACGCCGTCCACGAGCACCACGTGACCGCCGTCTTCATGACGACGGCCCTGTTCAACGTGATCGCCGAAACCGATCCGGGCGCGTTCGCCGGCCTGCGGCTCGTGTGCGCCGGCGGGGAGCTCGCCTCCCCGGACGCCATGCAGCGGGTCGCGGGGACCGTGCCCGGGACGCGCGTCCTCCACGTGTACGGGCCCACCGAGACGACCACCTTCGCCACCCGGTACCACGTCACCGCCGACCTGCCGTCCGGCCCGCCGCCGGTCGGCCGCCCCCTGGACGGCATGCGCGGTTACGTCCTCGACGCCTCCCTGGGCCCGGTGCCCCCGGGAGTCGTGGGCGAGCTGTACCTCGCGGGGCGCGGGGTCGCCCGCGGGTACACCGGCCTCCCGGCCCTGACCGCGACGCGCTTCGTGGCCGACCCGTTCGACCCGGCGGGCGGCCGCATGTACCGTACCGGCGACCTCGTGCGGTGGACCCACGACGGCCGGATCGCCTACGTCAACCGCGCCGACGGACAGGTGAAACTGCGCGGCTACCGCATCGAACTGGGCGAGATAGAAGGCGTACTGGCCTGCTGCGACGGCGTCGCCGACTCCTTCGCCGTCGTCCGCGAGGACACGCCCGGCGACCGGCGGCTGGTGGCCTACGTGGTGCCCGCCGGCGGCGCGCACCCCGATCCCGCGGACCTCGCCCGTGCCGTCGGCCGGTCCCTGCCCGCCTACATGGTCCCCTCCGCCGTCGTCCTGCTGGACGCACTGCCGCTCACCATCAACGGCAAGGTGGACCGGCACGCGCTACCCGGCCCGGAGCACCGGGCCGCGGCCCCCGGCCGCGGCGCCCGGACCGCTCTGGAGGAGATCCTGTGCGGACTCTTCGCCGACGTGCTCGGCGTCGAGGCGGTCGGCGCCGACGACGACTTCTTCCTCCTCGGAGGCCACTCGCTCCTCGCCACCCGCCTCGCCGCGCGGATACGGCCCGCACTCGGGGTGGAGGTACAGGTCAGGGCTCTGTTCGAACACCCCACTCCCGCCTCCCTGGCCGCCTCCCTGGACGATGCCGCGGCGGCCGAAGCCCCCCTGGAGCGTGCCTCGAGCCGCCCCGACCCGCTGCCGCTCTCCTACGCCCAGCAACGCCTCTGGTTCCTCAACCGGCTGGAGGGGCCCAGCGCCACGTACAACGTGCCCCTCGTGCTCCGCCTGCGCGGACCCCTGGACGGGGAGGCACTGGAGAGCGCCCTGTCCGACGTCGTCGCACGCCACGAGAGCCTGCGCACCGTCTTCCCCGAGACCGACGGGGTGCCACGCCAGCTCGTCCTCGACGCCGGCGGCGCCGACCTCGACCTGACGCCCCGTGACACCGCCCCCGAACACCTCGACGCGGTCCTGGCTGCCGAGGTGGCGCACACCTTCGACGTGAGCACCGACATCCCCGTCCGGGCGCGGCTGGTACGGCTGGACGCCGAGGACCACGTCCTCGTGCTGCTCGTCCACCACATCGCCGGCGACGGCTCGTCCCTCGCCCCGCTCGCACGTGACCTGGGGGATGCCTACCGGGCTCGCACCGAGGGCGTCGAGCCGCCCTGGGCGGAACTCGGCGTCCAGTACGCCGACTACACGCTGTGGCAGCGCGCCCTGCTCGGCGACGAGAACGACCCGGCGAGCAGGGCCGCCCGCCAGCTGGACTTCTGGCGCACGGCGCTCGCCGGGGCCCCCGACCTGCTCGACCTGCCGTACGACCGCGCCAGACCCGCCGTCACGGCCTACCGGGGCGACGCGTCTGCGTTCCCCGTCGACGCGGACACCCACCGGGCCCTGGCCGAGCTCGCCCGTGCCCGCGGATGCAGCCTCTTCATGGTCCTCCAGGCGGCCGTGTCCGTACTCCTGTCCCGGCACGGCGCCGGCGAGGACATCCCGCTCGGCACCGCCGTCGCCGGACGCACCGACGCGGCACTCGACGACCTGGTGGGCTTCTTCGTCAACACCCTCGTCCTGCGCACCGACCTGAGCGGGAACCCCACGTTCGGCGAGGTCCTCGACCGGGTGCGGGAGTTCGACCTGGCCGCCTACGCCCACCAGGACGTACCGTTCGAACGGCTGGTGGACTCCCTCGACCCGGTCCGGGCCCAGAACCACCACCCGCTGTTCCAGACCATGCTCGTCCTGCAGAACCAGGCGGACGCGGAGATCGGCCTGTCCGGGCTCACCGTTACGGAACATCCCGTGCACACCGGCATCAGCAAGTTCGACCTCACCTTCACCTTCACCGAGACGCGGGACGGCGCCGGCCGGCCCGCCGGCCTCGACGGGGTCCTGGAGTACTCCACCGAACTCTTCGCGCCCGCCACCGCGCACGCCCTCGCCGCCCGCCTGACCCGCCTGCTCGCCGCACTCGCCGCCGACCCCGGCCGGCGCGTGCACACCACCGACGTCCTGGACCCGGCCGAGCGCCGGGCCCTGGACCGCGTCGCACACGCCCCGGCGCGGCCGGTGAAGGCCCGCACAGCACCCGAGGCGTTCCGCGCCCAGTGTGCCCGGACCCCGGCGGCGACCGCCGTGACGGACGGCGCGCAGCGCCTCACCTTCGTCGAACTGGACGTGCTCTCCGACGACCTGGCCCACCACCTGCACAGCCGGGGAATCGGCCGGGGCGACCTCGTCGCACTCGCCCTCGAAGGCACCACCGACCAGGTCGTGGCGATGCTGGCCGTCGCCAAGGCCGGGGCCGCCTACCTGCCGGTCGACCTGGACTACCCCGAGGCGCGCATCGCCCACATGCTCGACGACGCCCGCCCGGCGCTGCTCCTCGCCCACGGCACCGCGCGCACCGAGCGGTACGCCGCGTCCGTGCCCTGCCTCGCCCTCGACGAACGGGCCGCCTGGTCCACGGGGCGCGAGGCTCCGCCGGCCGTCGCACCGGACCCCCTCGACGCGGCCTACGTCATCTACACGTCCGGGACGACCGGCCGCCCCAAGGGCGTCGTCGTCACCCACGCCTCCCTCACCAACCACATGGCGTGGATGGCGGACCACCTCGCCCTCACCGGTGAGGACCGGGTCCTGGCCCGCACGTCACCGAGCTTCGACGCCTCGGTCTGGGAGACCTGGCTGCCCCTCCTGCACGGCGGCTGCACCTGCCCCGTGCCGCCGTCCGTCAACCACGACCCGGCGGGGCTGCTGGCCCGGATGCGTGACACGGGCACGACCCTCGCCCAGTTCGTCCCCTCACACCTCGCGCTCGTCCTCGCCGAGACCTCCCCCGGCGACGCACCCACGACACTGCGGGCCGTCTGCTGCGGCGGTGAACCCCTGTCCCGCGGACTGGCGGAGCGCGTCAGGTCGGCGTGGTCGGCCGAGGTGCACAACCTCTACGGGCCCACCGAGACCACCATCGACGCCGCCGCCCACCACTACGCGGGCGGCGGGACCGAGGGGGAGGAGGGCACCGTCCCGCTCGGCCGCCCCGTCGACAACACCCGCGCCTACGTCCTGGACGCGGGGCTGCTTCCGGTGCCCGACGGTGTCACCGGCGAGCTGTACGCCGCGGGCGACGGTCTCGCGCGCGGCTACCTCGGACGGCCGGGCCTGACGGCGTCACGGTTCGTCGCCGATCCGTACGGTCCCGCGGGAAGCCGTATGTACCGCACGGGCGACCTCGTCCGGCGGGACGCCGACGGCCTCCTCACCTACGTCGCCCGCGCCGACGACCAGGTCAAGCTGCACGGCTTCCGGATCGAGCTCGGCGAGGTGGAGGCCGCCCTCACCGCGCTCGACGGCGTCACCGCCGCCTGCGCCCTCGTGCGTGAGGACCGCCCGGGGGAACGGCGCCTGGTCGCCTACACCGTCAGCGGCGGCGCCGCGCCCCTCACCGACGGCGAGATGCGCGCACGCCTGGTGTCCGCCCTGCCGCCGTACATGGTGCCCGCCGTCCTCGTCCCCCTCGACGCACTGCCGCTGCTGCCCAACGGCAAGACCGACCGCCGCGCCCTGCCGGCACCGGAACGCCCCGCCGCGACCCGGCCGGGCGGCCGGCCGCGAACGCCCCAGGAACGGACCCTGTGCGAGGTGTTCGCCTCCGTGCTGCGCATCCCCGCCGTCCGCACCGACGACGACTTCTTCGCGCTCGGCGGTGACAGCATCCTGTCCATCCAGCTCGTCAGCCGGGCCCGGGAGGCCGGCCTCGGCATCACCCCGCGCGACATCTTCCTCCACCGCACCCCCGAGGCCGTCGCGGCCGTCGCCACCCCCCTGGGAGAGGAGGCCACCGCGGTGCCGGCCGGACTGGGCACGGGAGAGATGCCACCGACGCCCATCGCCGCCTGGTTCCTGGAACGGCCCGGCACCACGGACGGGTACAACCAGGCCGGGGTGCTGCGCACGCCCGCGGACGCCGGAGAGGACGCCCTCGTCGGCGCGCTGCAGCTCCTCATCGACCACCACGACACGCTCCGCCTGCGGACCGCCCGGTCGGCCGACGGCGCCCCCTTCCTTGAGACCCTGCCGCCCGGCTCCGTGCCGGCCCGCGACCGCTTCACCCGCACCGACATCGCGGGACTCGGCGCCGACGCCGTCCGCGCCGCCGTCACCGAGGCCGGCGAACAGGCCCGCAGACGGCTGCGGCCCACACACGGAGAGGTGATCGAGGCGGTCTGGTGCGACGCCGGCCCGAGCGCCCCCGGGCGGCTGCTCCTCGTCGTGCACCACCTCGCCGTCGACGCGGTCTCCTGGCGCATCCTCGCCACCGACCTGGCCGCCGCCTGGCGGTCCGTCACCACTGCCGGCACCACGGCCGCCGGCGGGGGCGCGCCCGCGCTCCCCGCCGCGACCACGCCGTACAGGCAGTGGGCCCGGCTCCTCGCCGCGCAGGCCCGCGAGGCCACGCGGGAGGCGGAGCTCGACCTGTGGACGTCGGTGCTGAGCACCCCCGATCCGCAACTGGGATACCGGCCCCTGGACCCGGACCGGGACACCGCCGACCGCACGCGGACCCTGACCACCCGCCTGCCGGCCACCTGGACCACCCCGCTGCTCACCACCGTTCCCGCCGCCTTCCACGCCGGGGTGGACGACGTCCTGCTGACAGGCCTCGCCCTCGCCGTCTGCTCCTGGCGTGCCGAACGGGCGGGTTCCCTCGGCGGGCCCCGGCCGGACGGCACCGCCCTCCTCCTCGACCTGGAGGGCCACGGCCGCGAGCAGATAGCCGACCACCTCGACCTCTCCCGCACGGTCGGCTGGTTCACCAGCCTCCACCCGGTCCGGCTCGACCCCGGCCCCCTGGACGCCCTCGATCCCGGACGCTTCGACGCGGCCCTGACCGAACGCGCCCTCAAGCGCGTCAAGGAGCAGTTGCGGGCCATCCCCGACCACGGTGTCGGCTACGGCATGCTGCGCCACCTCAACCCGGCCACCCGTTCCGTACTGGCCGCCGCGCCGGACCCCCAGGTCGGCTTCAACTACCTCGGACGGTACGCGGCGCAGGAGAGGGCGGACGGGGAGGCAGGCGCCGACTGGGAGGTGCTCCTCGACGCCGGCGGGCCGCGCGCCCAGGACCCCGACATGCCCGTCCACCACGTCCTCGACGTCAACGCGCACACCGAGGACCTGCCGGACGGCCCGTGCCTGGTGACCCGCTGGACGTGGCCCAGCGACCTCCTCAAGGAGGAGGACGTGGAAGCGCTGTCCGGTGCCTTCGCACGCGCACTGCGCGCCGTCGCCGAGCTCGCGGAGCGGCCCGAGGCGGGCGGCTGGACGCCCTCCGACCTTCCCCTGGTCTCACTCGACCAGGCCCAGATCGACCGACTGCAGAACAAGTGGGGTGGACGCAAGTGACCGGGTTCCGACTGGAAGACGTACTGCCACTGACGCCGTTGCAGGCAGGCATGCTCTTCCACGCGCTGTACGACTCCCACACCGTGGACGTCTACACCGCGCAGTTCGTCCTCGACCTCGAAGGCCCGGTCAGCGTCCCCGCTCTGCGCGCCGCCGTCGGCGGCCTGCTGCGGCGGCACGCCAACCTGCGGGTCGGCTTCCTCCACGAGGACCTGGACGAACCCGTGCAGGCGGTCGCCGCGGAGGTGCCGGTGCCGCTGGAGGAACTGGACCTGACCGGGCCCGGCACCTCCGGCACGGCGCAGGAACGCCTCGCCGCGTTCCTCGACGCCGACCGCACCCGCCGCTTCGACCTGGCCGCCCCGCCCCTGCTGCGCTTCACCCTGGTGCGCACGGCACCGGAGCGCCACCGCCTCGTCATGACGCTCCACCACATCCTGCTCGACGGCTGGTCGATGCCCCTCCTCGTGCGGGAACTGCTCGAGCTGTACGCGCACCGGGGCGACGACAGCACCCTGCCGCGCGTCACCCCCTACCGCACCTACCTCTCCTGGCTGGCCCAGCAGGACCGGGCCGCCGCTCTGGACCAGTGGCGCACCGCCCTCGCCGGACTGGAGACGCCGACCCTGCTCGCGGGACGTGGCGGGGCGGGCCTGCCGCGCTCCGGCGACCTCCCCGAGACCCTGGTCCTCGAACTGGACCCGGCCACCACCCGCCGGCTGCGTGAGACGGCCCGCGCCCACCGGCTCACCCTCAACACCCTGGTGCAGGGAGCCTGGGGCCTGCTGCTCGCCCATCTCACCGGCCGCCAGGACGTCGTGTTCGGCACCACCGTCTCCGGCCGGCCGCCGGAGATCCCCGGCATCGAGTCGATGGTCGGCCTGTTCATCAACACCGTGCCGGTGAGGCTCCGTCCCGCGCCGGGCGAGACCCTGGCCGTACTCCTGACCCGTCTCCAGGAGGAACAGGGCCGGCTCCTGGGCAGCCAGTACGTGGGCCTGACCGAGATACGCGCGGTCACGGACCTGGACGAACTCTTCGACACCCTCGCCGTGTTCGAGAACTACCCGATGGACGCCGAGGCCCTGCGCACCGCGCGGGAGGGACTGCCCGGGCTCACGGTGACCGGGATCAGCGGCACCGACGCGGCCCACTACCCGCTCACCCTCACCATCGCCCCCGGCGACTGCCTGCGGATCACCTTCGGCTACCGGGCCGCCGTGCTCGACCGGGAGGACGTGGCCCGCACGGTCGCCCGCACGCGGCGCCTGCTGACCGCGATGGCGGACGGCCTGGACGGCCGCGCCGACGCCGTGCCCCTCCTCCTGGACGGCGAGCGCGAGGCGCTGCTCGCCCAGGGGCACGGCTCCGCACTCGCCCGCACGGCCCTCGACGAGAGCGTCCCGCACGCCGTCGCCCGGCACACCGCCCGGCACCCGGACGCGGTGGCCGTGACCGGGGCGGCCGAGCAGCTCACCTACGCGGAACTCGACGAGCTGTCGACGAGCCCCAGCTCGCGCACGTACGCGCCGAAGGCGGCGGCCGCCGCACCCGTCGCCGGGACC
>NZ_JBEXWB010000304.1:0-7828 GCF_040629645.1 Streptomyces sp. NPDC005899
ATGGCCTCGGCCACGCACCCCGCCCGTCGGCGGAGCTCCGGTTCGCGCGGGACTACCTCAGGAAGGGGTCCACCGCGACGGCGACGAAGAGGAAGGAGACGTAGGTGATGGACCAGTGGAACAGCCGCATCTCCTTGAGCTTGGCGCCGGTCACCCCGGCCTTCGCCCGGTTCCGCAGGCCGTGCGCCTCCCAGAGCCAGAAGCCTCCGGCCAGCAGGGCGACCGCGGTGTAGAACCAGCCGGTGTAGCCGAGCGGCGTCAGCAGCAGCGACACGGCGACCATGACCCAGCTGTAGAGGACGATCTGGCGGGCGACCACCCGGTTGGAGGCGACCACCGGGAGCATGGGAACGCCGACCCGGGCGTAGTCGTCCTTGACCTTCATGGAAAGCGGCCAGTAGTGCGGCGGCGTCCAGAAGAACATCACGGCGAAAAGAATCACCGGGGCCCAGGACATCGAATTGGTCACGGAGGACCAGCCGATGAGTACGGGCATGCAGCCGGCGATTCCGCCCCAGACGATGTTCTGCGAGGTACGGCGCTTCAGCAGCATCGTGTAGACGACCACGTAGAACAGAAGTGCGCCGAGCGCCAGAGCGGCCGAGAGCCAGTTGACGAGCAGTCCGAACCAGACGGTCGAAATGACACCGAGGGCGATTCCGAAGGCCAGGCACTCGCGCGGGGAGACCATGCCGGTGACGAGCGGCCGCTGCGAGGTGCGGTCCATCAGCGCGTCGATGTCACGGTCGATATACATGTTCAGCGCGTTGGCACCGCCCGCGGAGAGATATCCGCCGACGGTGGTGGTGACCACGAGCCAGAGGTCGGGCACTCCCTGAGCGGCGAGGAACATCACCGGGACGGTGGTGATGAGCAGCAACTCGATGATGCGCGGCTTGGTAAGCGCAACGAATGCCTTGACGCGGGCCCCGAACGGGCGATGGCCCACCGGGCTCGGAGTCAAGGCGACCCCTGCGGGTCGGGACTCGACGGCCGTCACGCACACCCCTGACAGAGAAATCCCAGCAAGCTCCGGACATGAGGGTCCGGTAAAGACTTGCGCGAACCAGACCACTGTAGACGTTGGGCATACGCCGTTCTTCGCGGGGGTGGCCTCGTGTTTGGGGGTGGCGCAGAAGTGAACGGGAGCGCTCATACGGGAGGCGAACTCCGCAGGTCGCCCGCACTGTGGAAAGGGCAGAAGTACGGCCTGTCGTCGGGGGTAGGCTCGGCAATGCCCGGTGCGGTAACCAGTCACCGGTTTACGACAGTGGAGAGGAGCCCTGACTCAGGGTGAGCACCAAGCCGACCACCACAGACCTCCAGTGGACCGAATTGGACCAGCGGGCCGTGGACACCGTCCGCGTCCTCGCCGCGGACGCCGTACAGAAGGTCGGAAACGGCCACCCGGGGACGGCGATGAGCCTGGCTCCTGCCGCGTACACCCTCTTCCAGAAGGTGATGCGCCACGACCCGGCGGACGCGGACTGGACCGGCCGCGACAGGTTCGTACTCTCCGCGGGACACTCCAGCCTGACGCTGTACATCCAGCTCTACCTGGCCGGATACGGCCTGGAGCTGGACGACCTGAAGGCGTTCCGCACGTGGAACTCCAAGACCCCGGGCCACCCGGAGTACGGTCACACCACCGGTGTCGAGACGACGACCGGCCCGCTGGGCCAGGGCGTCGCCAACGCGGTGGGTATGGCGATGGCCTCCCGCTACGAGCGCGGTCTCTTCGACCCGGACGCGGCTCCCGGCACCTCCCCGTTCGACCACACCGTCTGGGTCATCGCCGGTGACGGCTGCCTCCAGGAGGGCATCTCGGCCGAGGCGTCCTCGCTGGCCGGCCACCAGAAGCTCGGCAACCTGGTGCTCCTGTGGGACGACAACCACATCTCGATCGAGGGCGACACGGAGACCGCGGTCTCCGAGGACACCCTGAAGCGCTACGAGTCCTACGGCTGGCACGTCCAGCGCGTCGACCAGCTGCCCAGCGGCGACCTGGACCCCGAGGGCCTGTACCGCGCGCTGCAGGCCGCCAAGGCCGAGACGGAGCGCCCGTCGTTCATCGCGGCCCGCTCGATCATCGCCTGGCCCGCCCCGAACGCCCAGAACACCGAGGCCGCGCACGGCTCGGCGCTCGGCGACGACGAGATCGCGGCCACGAAGCGCGTGCTCGGCTTCGACCCGGAGAAGACCTTCGAGGTCGCCGACGAGGTCATCGCCCACACCCGTGGGGCGCTGGACCGCGGCCGCGAGGCCAGGGCCGAGTGGGAGAAGTCCTTCGCCGCCTGGCGCACCGCCGACCCGGAGCGCGCCGCCACCTTCGACCGGATCGACGCCGGTGAGCTGCCCGCGGGCTGGGAGGAGCACCTCCCGGTCTTCGAGGCCGGCCACGGGGTCGCCACGCGTGCGGCCTCCGGCAAGGTCCTGCAGGCGCTCGGCGGTGTCATCCCCGAGCTGTGGGGCGGCTCCGCCGACCTGGCGGGCTCGAACAACACCACGATCGACAAGACCTCGTCGTTCCTCCCGGCCGGCAACCCGCTGCCCGAGGCGGACCCGTACGGCCGGACGATCCACTTCGGCATCCGCGAGCACGCCATGGCCGCGGCGATGAACGGCATCGCGCTGCACGGCAACACGCGCATCTACGGCGGCACCTTCCTGGTGTTCTCCGACTACATGCGCAACGCCGTGCGCCTGTCCGCGCTGATGCACCTGCCGGTGACGTACGTGTGGACGCACGACTCCATCGGCCTCGGCGAGGACGGCCCGACCCACCAGCCCGTCGAGCACATCGCCGCGCTGCGCGCGATCCCGGGCCTCAACGTGGTCCGCCCGGCCGACGCCAACGAGACGGCGATCGCCTGGCGCGAGATCCTGCGCCGCTGGACCAAGGAGTTCGGCAAGGGCGCCCCGCACGGCCTGGCGCTCACCCGCCAGGGCGTGCCGACCTACGCCGCGAACGAGGACGCCGCCAAGGGCGGGTACGTGCTCCTCGACGCCGAGGGCGGTGAGCCGCAGGTCGTCCTGATCGGCACGGGCTCCGAGGTCCAGCTGGCCGTCGAGGCGCGTGACGAGCTCCAGGCGGCCGGCGTCCCCACCCGTGTGGTGTCGATGCCGTGTGTCGAGTGGTTCGAGGAGCAGGACCAGGGTTACAAGGACAGCGTGCTGCCGCCGTCCGTGAAGGCCAGGGTCGCCGTCGAGGCGGGCATCGGCCTGACCTGGTACCGGTACGTGGGTGACGCGGGCCGCATCGTCTCGCTGGAGCACTTCGGTGCCTCCGCCGACGCCAAGGTCCTCTTCCGTGAGTTCGGCTTCACCGCCGGGCACGTGGCGGAAGCCGCCCGGGAATCTCTCGCCTCGGCCGCGCGCTGACGCGGTCATACGACTAGTAGGAGATGCAACTCTCATGACAGACGCACTCAAGCGCCTCTCCGACGAGGGCGTGGCGATCTGGCTCGACGACCTGTCGCGCAAGCGGATCACGTCCGGGAACCTGGCCGAGCTGATCGACCAGAGCCACGTGGTGGGTGTCACGACCAACCCGTCGATCTTCCAGAAGGCGATCTCGCAGGGTGACGGTTACGAGCAGCAGCTCACCGACCTCGCCGCCCGCAGGGTCACCGTCGAGGAAGCCGTCCGCATGATCACGACGGCCGACGTCCGGGACGCCGCCGACATCCTGCGTCCGGTCTTCGACGCGACGGACGGCCAGGACGGCCGGGTCTCCATCGAGGTCGACCCGCGCCTGGCCCACGACACCCTGGCCACGGTCGCCGAGGCCAAGCAGCTGGCGTGGCTGGTGGACCGGCCGAACACGCTCATCAAGATCCCGGCCACGAAGGCCGGCCTCCCGGCGATCACCGAGACGATCGGCCGGGGTATCAGCGTCAACGTGACCCTGATCTTCTCGCTGGAGCGCTACCGCGAGGTCATGGACGCCTACCTGGCGGGCCTGGAGAAGGCGAAGGCCGCCGGCCTGGACCTCTCCAAGATCCACTCGGTCGCGTCCTTCTTCGTGTCCCGTGTGGACACCGAGATCGACAAGCGGCTGGACGCCGTCGGCACCGACGAGGCGAAGGCCGCGAAGGGCAAGTCCGCCCTCGCCAACGCCCGTCTCGCCTACGAGGCGTACGAGGAGGTCTTCGCGGGTGACCGCTGGGCCGCCCTCGACAAGGCGCACGCGAACAAGCAGCGTCCGCTGTGGGCCTCCACCGGCGTCAAGGACCCGTCGCTCAAGGACACCCTGTACGTCGACGACCTCGTCGCCCCCAACACGGTCAACACCATGCCGGAGGCGACGCTGGAAGCCGTGGCCGACCACGGCGACATCACCGGCAACACCGTCGCCGGTGGCTACGACCAGGCCCGCGCCGATCTCGAGTCGATCAAGAAGCTCGGGGTCAGCTACGACGAAGTCGTCCAGCTGCTGGAGGACGAGGGCGTCGACAAGTTCGAGGCGGCCTGGAACGACCTGCTCAAGTCGACCGAGGCCGAGCTCGAGCGCCTCGCTCCTTCGAAGGGCTGACCACCTTGTCTGGTGTTCCCGGAGCCAACCCGCTCCGTGACGCCCAGGACCGACGGCTCCCGCGCATCGCGGGGCCGTCGGGTCTGGTGATTTTCGGCGTCACGGGCGATTTGTCCCGTAAGAAGCTGATGCCTGCCGTCTACGACCTGGCCAATCGCGGCCTGCTGCCACCGGGCTTCTCGCTCATCGGCTTCGCGCGCCGCGACTGGGAGGACGAGGACTTCGCCCAGGTCGTCCACGACGCGGTCAAAGAGCACTCGCGCACGCCCTTCCGTGAGGAGGTCTGGCAGCAGCTCGCCCAGGGCATGCGCTTCGTCCAGGGCAACTTCGACGACGACGTGGCCTTCGAGACCCTGCGGGCCACGATCGAGGAGCTCGACAAGGCCCAGGGCACGGGCGGCAACTTCGCCTTCTACCTGTCCGTGCCGCCCAAGTTCTTCCCCAAGGTCGTCCAGCAGCTCAAGAAGCACGGGCTGGCCGACCAGAAGGAGGGCACCTGGCGGCGGGCCGTCATCGAGAAGCCGTTCGGCCACGACCTGGAGAGCGCGCAGGAGCTCAACCAGCTCGTGCACGACGTCTTCCCGCCGAACGAGGTCTTCCGCATCGACCACTACCTCGGCAAGGAGACGGTCCAGAACATCCTGGCGCTGCGCTTCGCCAACACGATGTGGGAGCCGATCTGGAACAGGTCGTACGTCGACCACGTCCAGATCACGATGGCCGAGGACATCGGCATCGGCGGCCGGGCCGGGTACTACGACGGCATCGGCGCGGCCCGCGACGTGATCCAGAACCACCTGCTCCAGCTGCTGGCGCTGACGGCGATGGAGGAGCCCGGCTCCTTCCACCCCAAGGCCCTGGTCGCCGAGAAGCTCAAGGTGCTCACGGCGGTCGAGCTGCCGGAGGACCTCGGCCTGCACACGGTGCGCGGTCAGTACACGCACGCCTGGCAGGGCGGCGAGGAGGCCCTCGGCTACCTGGAGGAGGACGGCATCGACCCCAAGTCGAAGACCGACACCTTCGCCGCGATCAAGCTGACGATCAACAACCGCCGCTGGGCGGGCGTGCCGTTCTACCTCCGTACCGGAAAGCGCCTCGGCCGCCGGGTCACGGAGATCGCGGTCGTCTTCAAGCGGGCCCCCTACCTGCCCTTCGAGTCCGGTGCGACGGAGGAGCTGGGCGGCAACGCCCTGGTCATCCGGGTGCAGCCGGACGAGGGCGTCACGGTGCGGTTCGGCTCGAAGGTGCCCGGCACCTCCATGGAGGTGCGGGACGTCACGATGGACTTCGCCTACGGCGAGTCCTTCACGGAGTCCAGCCCGGAGGCGTACGAGCGGCTCATCCTCGATGTCCTGCTCGGTGACGCCAACCTCTTCCCGCGCCACCAGGAGGTCGAGCTCTCCTGGAACATCCTCGACCCGATCGAGGCGTACTGGGACAAGCACGGCAAGCCCGCCCAGTACCCGGCCGGGACCTGGGGTCCGGCAGAGGCGGACGAGATGCTCGCACGCGACGGACGGAGCTGGCGCCGGCCATGAAGATCGATCTCACGGAAACCACGTCCAGCAAGATCAACCAGGCCCTGGTCTCGGCGCGCCGCGCGGTGGGCGCCCCGGCGATCGGCATGGTGCTGACCCTCGTGGTCGTCACCGACGAGGAGAACGCCTACGACGCGCTCAAGGCGGCGAGCGACTCCTCGCGCGAGCACCCCTCGCGCATCATCGCGGTGATCAAGCGGGTCAGCCGTTCGCCGCGCGCCCGGCGCGACGCGCGCCTGGACGCCGAGGTGCGGGTCGGTTCCGACTCCGGCTCGGGCGAGACCGTCGTGCTGCGACTGCACGGCGAGCTGGCCAACCACGCACAGTCGGTCGTCCTGCCGCTGCTGCTGCCGGACGCCCCGGTGGTGGTGTGGTGGCCCGAGGACGCGCCCGCCGACCCGGCGAAGGACCCGCTGGGGGCGCTCGCCCAGCGCCGGATCACCGACACCTACTCCGCCGAGCACCCGCTCGACGAGCTCGCTGTGCGCGCGGCGACGTACCAGCCGGGCGACACCGACCTGGCCTGGACCCGCATCACGCCCTGGCGCTCGATGCTGGCGGCGGCGCTCGACCAGCAGCCCGCGGAAGTCGTCTCGGCCACCGTCGAGGGCGAGTCCGACAACCCGAGCTGCGAACTGCTGGCCATGTGGCTCGCCGACCGGCTCGGCGTCCCGGTGGAGCGCACCCTGTCCGGCGGTCCCGGCCTGACGGCCGTGCGGATGGCGACCAAGAACGGCGACATCGTGCTCGACCGGGCCGACGGCTCGCTCGCCACGCTCTGCATGGTGGGGCAGCCGGACCGCGCGGTGGCGCTGAAGCGGCGGGAGACCGCGGAACTCCTGGCGGAGGAACTGCGGCGTCTGGACCCGGACAACATCTACGCCTCCACGGTGAAGTTCGGGGTGGAGCGCCTCGGCGGCCCCACGGAGGCGTCGTCCGTCGGCTCCGGCCAGAAGCCGTCCTCCCCGGCGGACGCGGGGACCCCGGCCGCGAAGAAGACCGCGGCCAAGAAGGCGGCGTCCAAGTGAGTGCCCCGCAGCTCGTCGTGCACCGCGGCAAGGAGCTGATGGCGCAGGCCGCGGCGGCCCGGCTGATCACGAGGATCGTGGACGCCCAGTCCGCCCGCGGCTCCGCCTCGGTGGTGCTCACGGGCGGGCGCAACGGCAACGGCCTGCTGGCCGCGCTCGCCGCCTCGCCGGCGCGGGACGCGGTCGACTGGCGGCGGCTCGACCTGTGGTGGGGCGACGAGCGCTTCCTGCCGGAGGGCGACCCGGAGCGCAACGTCACGCAGGCCCGCGAGGCCCTGCTGGACGCGGTGGAGCTGGACCCCGCACGGGTCCACGCGATGCCGGCCTCGGACGGTCCGTACGGCGGGGACGTGGACGCCGCCGCCGCCGGGTACGCCGAGGAGCTCGCCGCCGCGGCGGGCCCGGAGGACCACGGGCCCGTACCGACGTTCGACGTGCTCATGTTGGGCGTCGGCCCGGACACGCACGTCGCGTCGCTCTTCCCGGAGCTACCGGCGGTGCGGGAGACCGAGCGCACCGTCGTCGGTGTGCACGGGGCGCCCAAGCCGCCGCCCACCCGTGTCACGCTCACGCTGCCGGCCATCCGGGCGGCGCGCGAGGTGTGGCTGCTGGCGGCCGGTGAGGACAAGGCGGAGGCGGCGGAGATCGCGCTGTCCGGCGCCGGGGAGATCCAGGCCCCGGCGGCGGGAGCGTACGGCCGCGGCCGCACGCTGTGGCTGCTGGACGCC
>NZ_JBEXWB010000305.1:0-7828 GCF_040629645.1 Streptomyces sp. NPDC005899
CCGATTCGCCCGCTCGTTCACCTCACGGAACGACCACGACACCCCACCACACACCACCGCCACCGCATCCGGCGACACCTCCACCCGACGCTCCACCAACCCCGCCAACGACACCGCCGGCACCCCCACCGCCGTATCGTTCACCCCCACCAGCAACCGCTCACGCTCACCCGCCGACAACACATCCACCGCACCCACACGCACACCCGGATCACCCACCACCCCACGCAACACCCGCACGAACCGCTCCGCGAAACCCACCGCGGACCCCCGATCGAACAACTCCGTCGCATACTCGAGCGTGCAGAGCAGTCCGCCACCCGAGGGGTCGGCACCGAAGCTGAACTCCAGGTCGAACTTCGCGGTGCCGGAGGCCACCATCTCCATCGTCGCGGTGACGCCCGGCAGGTCGACGTCGACCTGGGACGTGTCCTGCCAGGCGAACATCACCTGGAACAGCGGGTGATAGGCCCGGGAGCGTTGCGGGTTCAGGATCTCGACGAGCCGCTCGAACGGGGCGTCCTGGTTGTCGTAGGCGGCGAGCGCCTTGTCACGCACCCGTCCCAGGACGTCCTCGAACGTCGGGTTGCCCGACAGGTCGACCCGCAGCACCCAGGTGTTCACGAAGAAGCCGACCAGATCCGCCAGCGCCTCGTCGTCGCGGCCCGCGATCGGTGAACCGATCGACACGTCCTCACCACCGCCGAGCTGACCCAGCAACACGGCCAGCGCCGCCTGGAGGACCATCGGTTCGGAGGTTCCGGTGCGCTGGGCGAGAGCCTGGACGCCCGCCCGGTCGACGGCGTCGACGGCGAACCGCAGGACCCCGCCGTCGTGTCCCGGCACGGGCGGGCGCGGGCGGTCGGTCGGCAGCACCAGCTGCTGGGAGGCTCCTTCGAGCTCCTGCCGCCAGTAGGCCAGCTGGGAGGCCAGCTCGCTCTCGGGGTCGTTCTCGTCGCCCAGCAGGTCCTTCTGCCAGAGCGTGTAGTCCGTGTACTGCACCGGCAACTCGTCCCACACCGGAGCCGCGCCCTCGCACCGAGCCCGGTACGCCCGCGACAAGTCCCTGGCCAGCGGCCCCATCGACTCACCGTCGAAGGCGATGTGGTGCATGACCAGCACCAGGAGGTGCCGTCGCGGTCCGGACCGCAGGAGCACCGCGCGCACCGGGATCTCGCGCGACAGGTCGAACCGGTGGCCGGCGGCCTCGGAGGCGGCGGCCGCCTCCGCGTCCGGCGACACCTCGCGCGTGGACATGACCAGGGCGAGTTCCGTCTCGGGGACGACCCGCTGGTAGGCCACGCCGGCCTCGTCCTCGACGAACACCGTGCGCAGGCTCTCGTGCCGCACCACCACGTCCCGCAGCGCCGCCTCCAGGGCGCCCGCGTCGAGGACGCCTTCGAGCCGCACCTCCACGGGAAGGTTGTAGGTGGCGGAGGGCCCCTCGAAACGGTGGAGGAACCACAACCGGCTCTGCGCGAAGGACAACTGGATCATTTCGCCTCTACTTCCTAGGTCGTCTGCTCGCGGACTGGGCCGGCCGGGGCACGGGCGAACGAGCACGCTGCGACAGCCGTCTGCGACTGGCGCGGCCTCGGCGATCCGATTGCGGAAGAACCGCAGCGGTGATGAGCCACAGGTGTCCTGCGGTGAATCCGTGAACACGCCCCGACGCCGAACGACATGTTCCGACCGAAATGGCCGACGTGCCGCGGGCCCCGGGGAACGCTCGAAGCGGCATCAAAGGGCATGCACGCCCTGAGCTTCCGGCGTGAACGCGGAACGGTCAAGCGCTGTCGGCCCGGATAGTGATCGGGGCGCGGTTCCGCGGCATTCCGGTCACGCCCGCCCTGTTGTCCCGTCGACGGGACAACAGGGCGGCGGCCGTGCAGTGCCCGGCCCGCCGCCAGCCAGTACGCTGCCCGGAAGAACACGTGGCCGGTTCGCCGGAAAACCCTCGCGTCCGGTGCGGCCGAGGCGTTTCGATAAGCGAGAACCCCTGATTCCGCTCGTTCGGATCCGGTGGCCGGATAATCGTCCGGTACGCCACCGCGGATCGTATCCGAACAGCGCCGCCGCATATTCATCCGCCTTTAGGCCTCCCGGCGCCGTGCAGTCGCACCACGCGGCCGCGTATGGACAGCACAGAGATTCATCCGGGTTGCATTGACTCAGACATAGAGGTGCAGGAGATGGCCGGTCGGTCGAACACGACGACTAGGGAAACGGCGCACCAGGACGCCGATTGGGCAGTGCAGGGAAGGGGGGACGCGTACGCGCCCCTCGTGACGGGGAACGAGCAGGCCGAGCTGACGCGCCTGGGGTGGGAGTCCCTCCGGCGGGCCGATCCCGAGCTGGCCGAGATGCTGGACGCCGAGGTGGCGCAGCAGCGGGTGACGCTCGCGATGATCGCCTCCGCGAGCATCGCCGACCCCTCGGTGCTCGCGGCGGGCGGGGCGGCCCTGTCGAACGTCACGGCCGAGGGTTATCCGGGCGCCCGGTACCATCCCGGAGCCGTCCACTTCGACCGGGTCGAGAGGCTCGCGGTGGCGCGGGCCAAGCAGCTGTTCGGGGCCCAGTACGCGAACGTACAGCCGCACTCGTGCTCCTCCGCCAACGTCGCCGTCCTGGCGGCACTGATCCCGCCGGGCGGGACCCTGCTCGCCCTGGACCTCGACTCCGGCGGGCACCTGACGCACGGCTCCGCGGCCTCCATGACGGGTCGCCACTTCCACGCGGTGCACTACGGGCTGGACAGCACCGGGCGCATCGACTTCGGCGAGGTGGAGGCGCTCGCGCGGGAGTACCGGCCCGCCGTGCTGATCGCCGGTGCCAGCGCGTACCCCCGCACGCTCGACTTCCCCCGCTTCCGGGAGATCGCCGACTCGGTGGGGGCATTCCTGGTTGCGGACATATCGCACATCGCGGGCCTGGTGGCCGCCGGTGAGCACCCCAGTCCGATCGATGTCGCCCACGTGACGACGACCAGCACGTACAAGCAGTTGAGCGGTCCGCGCGGCGGGCTGATCCTGATCGGGCGGGAGCACCGCACACCGGGCCCGGACGGTGCCACTCCCCTGTTCCGGCTGATGCAGCGTGCGGTCTTCCCCCAGTTCCAGGGCACGCCGAGCCCTGCCTCGATCGCGGCGAAGGCCCGGTCCTTCGCCCATGTGTCGAGTGTGGAGTTCTTCCGGACGGCTCGGCTCATCGTGGACGACGCCCGGCGTCTGGCGACCGAACTGGCCGGCCTCGGGCACCGGGTGCTCACCGGCGGGACCGACAACCACATGGTGCTCATCGACGTCGTCTGCCGCGGGCTGACCGGGGTGGTCGCCGAACGCGCCCTGGAGCGCTGCGGGATCCTCGCCAACCGCAACCGGATCCCTGGCGACCAGAAGTCGCCCCTGGTCACCAGCGGGTTGCGGCTCGGCACCAACATCCTGGCCCAGCGCGGGATGGGGCCGGATCAGATGAAGGAGTGCGCGCGGCTCCTGCACGCCGTGCTCGCCGCCACGACGGCCCACGGCGACACCGAGTTCAGTATCGATCCCACGGTGGCGGACGAAGTCCGGTCGGCCGTCGAGAGCCTGTGCGCCCGCCATCCGCTCCCCGCCGCACGGCACGAGGGCCTGCTCACCACGGGGACCACCCGGTGAGCGCGCCGGTCACGCACGAGGGCACCGCCGCTGTCCCTCCCGTGCCGGTCATGCCGCCGGACCGGCCGCGCCGGCCGGGCGTGCGGTCCCTGTGCACGGCGGTGGAGCGCACGGAACTCAGATGGCCGGCGCCGATCGCCGGCGCCCCGGCGGACAGGGTGCTGCTGGCCGGGTTCGCCGCCTTCCTGCACCGCTTCACCGGTCAGGACTCGATCGAGTTGCGCTGGGTGGGCGGGCCGGACGGCCCGGGCGGCGCGCAGGTCAAGTTCGGTGCCGATGCGGGCCTCCGCTCGCTGGCGGCGGCCGTCACCAGGGTCCCGTCGGCCGACGCACCCGTGGGCGTGCGCTTCGTGGGCGCCGGTGACGACGACGGCCCGGCTCCGGGCCTGGAGCTGGAGTTCGTCGCGCGCGCGGGGTCCGACGACGGGCACCACGTTCTGGAGTTGCACTACGACGCGCGTCTCTACGACGCCGCCACGGCAGCGCGCTGGCTGAGGCACTGCGTGACGCTCGTCGAGGACGGTGTCCGGTCCCCCGAGACCCCTATCGCGGGCCTGCGGCTCATGGACGACGCCCAGCTGCACCGCACACTGGTGGAGTGGAACCGCACGGAGGCGGACCTGCCGCACGACGTCTGCCTGCACCGGGCCTTCGAGGCGCGGGCGGCGGCGGACCCCGACGCGGTGGCGGTCGTCCACGGCGAGGAGCGGTGGTCCTACGGCCGGGTCGACACCGAGGCCAACCGGCTCGCCCACCACCTGCTGTCGCTGGGGGTGGGGCCCGACGACCGGGTGGGCCTGTGCCTGGACCGGACGCCCGCCCTGCTGGTCGCCGTGCTCGGTGTCCTCAAGGCCGGCGGCGCCTATGTCCCTCTGGACCCGGCTTACCCGGCACAACGCCTCGCCACGATGGTCGAGGGCACGTCGTGCGCGGTGATGATCAGTCGCTCCGACCTGGCGGCCGGGCTGGCGGGGGCGGCCCCCGCGGGGGCGACGCCGCTGATCCTCCTGGACCGCGACGCGGACGTGCTGGCGGCGGCCGACGGAAGCCGGCCGGACGCCCGCTGCGGCCCGGAGAACCTGTGCTACATCATCCACACCTCCGGTTCCACGGGAACACCGAAGCCGATCGCCCTGCGGCACAGCGGGGTCATGAACAACCTCGCCGACCTCAACACGAGGTTCGCGGTGGGGCCCGGCGACGCGGCGCTGGCGCTCTCCTCGCCCAGTTTCGACATGTCGGTGTACGAGTTCCTCGGTCTCACCGTGGCGGGCGGCACCGTGGTCGTCCCCGAGGCGGCCCGGGTGCACGACCCGGCGCACTGGATCGAACTGATCCGGGCCCACGGAGTCACGATCTGGAACTCCGCGCCGGCCCTGCTGGGGCTGCTCGCCGACGCGGTGGAGCAGACGGGCGCCGGGCCGCTCCCCACACTGCGTCTCGCGCTGCTCGGCGGCGACTGGGTGCCCGTGCCCCTGCCGGGGCGGGTCCGCGACTTCGCTCCGGCGCTGCGGTTCGTCGTCATGGGCGGCGCCACCGAGGCATCGATCCACTCCACGCTCTTCGAGGTCGAGGAGGCCGATCCCGGGTGGACCAGCATCCCCTACGGCCGGCCGATGGCCAATCAGCGCGCCTACATACTCGACGCCGGCATGCGGCCCGTGCCGCCCGGAGTGCCCGGTGAGCTCTATCTGGCCGGCACCGGGCTGGCCCGCGGTTATCTCGGCCGGCCCGAGCTCACCGCGGAACGCTTCGTGGACTGGTCGTACGGCGGATTCCGGGACGAACGCCTGTACCGGACGGGAGACCTGGCCAGATTCGGCGAGGACGGCCTGATCGAGCTGCTCGGCCGGATCGACTTCCAGGTGAAGGTGAACGGGCTGCGGGTGGAGGTCGGCGAGATCGAGACCGCCCTGCGTGCCGTGCCTGGGGTGCGGCAGACGGCCGTGGCGGCGCGCGGTGGACGGCTCGTCGGCTACGTCGTCCCCACGGACCCGAGGACGCCCGCCGGGCCGTTCTCCGCGGAGTTGCGGGCCGCCACGGCCGAACGGCTGCCGGGGTACATGGTCCCGCACACGATCATGGTTCTGCCGTCCCTGCCACTCACCCCGAACGGCAAACTCGACCGGGCCGGCCTGCCCGAGCCGGCCGTCGGCACCGCTGTGTACCGTGCCCCGCGCACCGGTCCGGAAGAGGCCCTGGCGGCCGTGTTCGCGGACGTCCTCGGCCGTGAGCGGGTGGGGGCCGACGACGATTTCATCGCGCTCGGCGGGGACAGCATCGGTGCGATCCAGGTCGTCACACGGGCCCGGGCGCGGGCACTGGAGGTCACGGCGGGCGACGTACTCCGGCACCGCACCGTCGCCGCCCTGGCCGAGGTCGCGGGCGCCACGGCGGCCGAGGACGGCACCGGGGCGGCGGAAGGCGCACCGCTGGTCACCGTGGACGAGCGGGACCTGCGGGCATGGCGGCGACGCCACCCCGGCCTCACGGACGTGTGGCCGCTGACGCCCATGCAGTCCGGGATGCTCTTCGCCTCGCTGCTCGACGACACGGGCCCGGACACGTACCACGTGCAGACGCTGTACCACCTGTCGGGCGACGTCGACGCGGCGGCGCTGCGCGCGGCCGCCACCGCGCTGCTCGGCCGGCATCCGGCCCTGCGGGTGGCGTTCGTCAGGGCCGGGACGGACGAGCTGGTGCAGATCGTGGTGGACGGGCTCGTCCTGCCGTGGCGGGAGCTCGATCTCGGTGGCCTGCCCGAGGCCGAACAGGAGGCGGCGTTCGGCCGGTTCCTCGCGGAGGACCGGACGGACCGTTTCGACCTGGCCGTCCCCCCGTTGTTGCGGACGGCCCTGGTCCGGTTCGGCGTTGACCGGGCCGTGCTCGTTCTCAGCGTGCACCACGCCCTGCTGGACGGCTGGTCGGAGCAGGTGATCGGGCAGGAGCTGCTCCGTCTGTGCGCCACGGGAGGTGACGCCCCCGCCCCGGCCGCCGACGGATTCCGTGCCTTCCTCCGGTGGCTGTCCCGCCAGGACGCGGAGGCGAGCGCGCGCGCCTGGGCCGCGGAGCTCGAGGGCGTCGGCACCCCGACGCTGATGGCGCCCGCAGCGCCGGCGCACGCGCAGGCGGGCGGGATCGGCGAGGTCGTGATCCCCCTGACGCCGGGTGAACGCCAGGCCATGGCCGAGGTCGCCGGCCGGGGCGTGACGGTGAACACCCTCGTCCAAGGGGCCTGGGCGGTCCTGCTGTCCGCGTTCACGGGCCGCCGGGACGTGGTCTTCGGTGCCACCGTGTCGGGGAGACCCGGCGCCCTCGCCGAGGTGGAGTCCACGGTCGGGCTGTTCATCAACACCGTGCCGGTCAGGGTGGACTGCGCACCGGACGGATCGGTGGACGCCCTCCTGTCCGATCTGCGGGAGCACCAGACGGAGCTGATGGACCACCACCACCGGGGTCTGAGCGACATCCACCGGGACGCCGGGGCGGAGGTGCTGTTCGACACCCTCCTGGTGTTCCAGTCCTATCCGGCCGACCGGGCCGGGAGCGGAACCACCGCGGCGGCGGGCTTCGGGATCACCCGCGTCGAGTCGCTCGGTGGGGTGGACTACCCGCTGGCCCTTTTCGTCGAACGCGATCGGATGACGCTGCAGTACCACCGAAACCGCTTCGGCCGACGGGCCGCCGAGGTGATCGCCGACCGGTTCCGCGCCGTCGTGGCCAGGATGGCGGCCACCCCGGACGCGTCCGTGGGCGGTGTGGCCGGGGTGACGGAGGCCGACCGCCGGCTGGTGGCCGCCGACGGGGCCGGTGCGGCGGCACCCTCGGACGCGCCGAAGCGCGGCGCGGCGTACCGGGCCGGACGGAACCCGCTCGAAGTGGAGCTGTGCGGCCTGTTCGCCGAGATCCTCGGCGCGGAGCGGGTCGGCATCGATGACCGGTTCTTCGACCTGGGGGGCAACTCGCTGATGGCGGGGCGGCTTGTCAGCCGTATGCGCAGGCAACTCGGTCTCACCGTCTCCATGCGGATGATCTTCCAGTACCCGACCGTCGCGGAGCTCTCCGAGCACGCCCGGGCGGGGAAGGCCGCCTCGCGGCCGCAACTGCGCAGGAGGCCGCGGTAACCGGCGGATGAACCGGGCGCCGACCGGGACCTGACGCCCCGGTCGGCG
>NZ_JBEXWB010000306.1:0-7739 GCF_040629645.1 Streptomyces sp. NPDC005899
GACGTCATCACGGCTTCGGTGCGCAGCGGGTTGATCTCCGAAACGGCACCGACGAACGTGGTCTTACCCACGCCGAAGCCCCCTGCCACCACGATCTTCGCCGAGGTAGTGGAGCGGGCCGCTCCGCCGCTAGAGCTTGCGAAGTCCACTGAGCACCCTTTCGAGCAGTGTCACGTCTGGTTGGCCGCCGGCGGCCTCGTCGCCGCCGGGCTGATGGATAGCGACGAGTCCGGCCTCGGCCAGGTCGGCCACGAGGATGCGGGCAACGCCGAGGGGGATCGAGAGAAGGGCCGAGACCTCGGCGACCGACTTGATCTCGATGCAGAGCCGGCAGATCCGCTGGTGCTCGGGCAACTGCCCTTGCAGCCGGGACGGATCGGCCGTCGTGCTGACCAGCGCCTCGATGGCGAGCTGGTACCGCGGCCGGGTCCGGCCGCCGGTCATGGCGTACGGGCGCACCAGCGGGTTGTGGGCCGCGGGCTTCGCCGGCTGCGGGGCCTGCCGCTGCACCGGCTGGATGCGCGACGGGGGCGTGTCGTACCGCTGCGGCGGCTGCTGGTGCGGCTGGTGCTGCTCCGGCCATCCGGATCCCGGCTGCTGTCGTTGCCAGCCGTCGTCCTGCTGCTGTTGCTGCCGGCCGTCCTCCTGAGGCTGCTGCTGCCAGCCGTCGTGCTGCTGCCAGCCGTTGTGCTGCTGCCCGCCGTAGGGCTGATACGGCTGATAAGGGTCTTGCGAACCCTGTCTGCCGGACATCGAGGGAGTGTCGAAACGGTTGTCGCCCTGCCCACCCGAAGCCCGCTGACCACCCTCGTACGGGTGTCCGCCTGTGGGTGCTGCCACGTTTCCTCCTCCGCCTGCCGGTCGCCGTCCAGTGGTGCCGCGCCACCGCACCTTATGGTGCGGTGACGAGAAACGCACTGTCTGTCTATTAGTTAAGAAGACTTCCCTGGAGCTCGGCACGGAGGTCCGGGGTCAGGACACCGCCGGCCCGGTCGACAAGCAGTGCCATTTCGTACCCGACCAGACCGATGTCGGCGTCCGGGTGGGCGAGAACGGCCAAGGACGATCCGTCGGAGATGGACATGATGAAGAGGAATCCCCGCTCCATCTCCACAACCGTCTGATTCACCGCGCCGCCCTCGAAGATCCGGGAGGCACCCGCCGTCAGCGACGTCAGACCGGAGGCCACGGCCGCCAGCTGATCGGCGCGGTCGCGCGGGAATCCCTCGGACATCGCCAGCAGGAGTCCGTCGGCGGAGACCACCACCGTGTGGGACACCCCGGGGGTGTTGTCCACGAAGTTGGTGATCAACCAGTTCAGATTCTGCGCCGCCTGGCTCATCGGGCTCACACTAACGCTCCTGGTTGTAGGTGTTACTTGTATCCGACCCCGCGGTACGTCCCCGCTGCACGCCCCGGCGCAGGTTGCTCAACCTGCCCCGCACGTCCTCGGGGGCGCGGGAGACCTGGGGGCCGCCCTGCTGTGTCTGTTCCGCCGTGCCCTCGACCAGGTTGGCCTTGGGCACCCGCCGGGGGAGGCCGGAGGGGGTGACCCCGCCCGCCTTCGGCTCCCGGAGCTTCTCGGCCCGCTCCCAGCGCTCGTCGTTGGTCGAGCGCCAGTCCTCGCCGCCGTTCCCGTCCGCCGCCCGGGGCTGCTCAGCCTGTTCCGGCAGCTGCGGCCGCTGCCGCTGCTCCGGTGCGGCCGGCGCGTCGTTGCCGCGGCCGGTCGGCTGCCAGTGCTGCTGGCCGGCACCCCGGCGCGGGAGCCCCGCTTCCGTCAGCGCCTGACCGGCCTCCGGCGCCGGACCCGGCCGGTCGTCGAAGCCTATGTGCTCCTGCGTCCCGCCCGGCGCACCCGCGAGCGCTTCCGCTCCCGGCTGCCCGAGCGGCTCGTACGCCTGCTGGTAGGCACCCTGCTGCGCCCAATCACCCTGGTGGGAGACGTCGGTCTGCTGCGGGAACTGATCGGGGTACTGCTCCCGGGACTCCTGCGGAGCCGCGTACGCCGCGTCCGCGTAACCGTCCTGACGCTGCGGCTGCCCGTAGCCGGCATCGCCGCCGTACGGCTCGTAGCCGCCCTCGTAGGCGGGCTGCCCGAAGGCCTGCGGCTCCTGGGCGTAGCCCTGCGGCGCGTACTGCTGCCCGGCGGACCCGTCCTGGGCGTACGCCTGCCCGTGCCCGTCCTCACCCGGGAACTCGCCCGGGAACGGCTGGCGTTCACCGCCCGTCTGCGCCTCCAGCGCGGCCCGCCGCTCCTCACGCATGAGCGACCGGTTGACCGGGTCGAGCTGCGGGGAGTCCGCCGCCGCCGTGTCGTAGCGGGAGTCGTCGAAGCCGAGTTCCGCGGCCGTCCGCAGCTGCGGCTGCTGGGGCATCGGGTCGAACGCCTGCTGCTGCGCGGGCATGATCGAGGAGACGGTGAAGTCGTCCTGCGGGGTGCCTTCGCCGCCGCCACCGTGCGTGATCGCGTCCGGCAGCATGACCAGCGACGTCGTGCCCGCCTGCTCGCCCGAGGGGCGCAACTGCACGCGGATGCCGTGCCGGTCGGCCAGCCGGCCGACCACGAACAGCCCCATCCGCTGGGACACGGCGGCGTCCACCGTCGGCGGGTTGGCGAGCTTGTGGTTGATGTCCGCGAAGTCCTCGGCGGTCAGGCCGATGCCCTTGTCGTGGATCTCGACCATGACCCGGCCGTCCGGCAGCCGGGTCGCCGTCACGCGCACCTTGGTCTGCGGCGAGGAGAACGTCGTCGCGTTCTCCAGCAGCTCGGCCAGCAGGTGCACGAGGTCGGTCACGGCTTGGCCGTGGATCTCGCTCTCCGGCACCCCGGTGAGCTCGATGCGCTCGTAGGACTCCACCTCCGAGGAGGCGGCCCGCAGCACGTCGACCAGCGGCACCGGCTGGTTCCAGCGCCGGCCGGGCTCCTCGCCCGCGAGGACGAGGAGGTTCTCGCCGTTACGGCGCATACGGGTGGCCAGGTGGTCCAGCTTGAACAGCGAGGACAGCTGGTCCGGGTCGGCCTCGTTGTTCTCCAGGTCGGTGATGAGGGTCAGCTGGCCCTCGATGAGCGACTGGTTGCGGCGCGAGAGGTTGGTGAAGATCGCGTTGACGTTGCCCCGCAGCATTGCCTGCTCCGCGGCGAGCCGGACGGCCTCGCGGTGCACCTGGTCGAAGGCGCGCGCGACCTCGCCGATCTCGTCCCGGCTGTCGATCGGGATCGGCTGGACCCGGGTGTCCACCCGGCCGGGCTCGGTCCGGGACAGCTGGTCGACCAGCATGGGCAGGCGCTGCTCGGCGATACCGAAGGCGGCCGTACGCAGCTGGCGCATCGAGCGGCTCATCTGCCGGGCCATGAGGCCGGCGATGACGAAGGCGGCGAGCAGGGCGATGATCACGATCGCGCCGTTGACGATGGCGTCGTTCCGGGCGTCCGAGGAGATGTCCGCCGCCTCGGCCACGGCCTTGTCGACGAGCTCGTTCTCGACCGTGGTGTACCCGTCGAACTTCGCGGTGGCCGCGGCCATCCAGGTCTCGGGCGTGATGCCCTTGGCCTGAAGCTGGTCGGGGTTTTTGCCCTGCCCGATCTGCTGGGCCATGCCGTCGAAGACCGAACCGTCGATGCTCGGGGGTGCCACGAACGGTTCTCCGGTGGCCTGGGCGCGCGCCTTGGCCTCCTTGAGCTGCTTGGCACCCTCGGCGGCCTTGGCGGCCAAGACCTGCTTGAGCCGCGCCGCGTCGGCCTCCGTACCGCCGGAGACGAACTCGCCGAGGGCGATCTGCTCCAGGTAGTTGTACGAGCCGAACGCCTTGACCTGGTCGTTGAACTTGTCGTCCTCCTGGCTCGGGCGCACCAGGAGGTGCATGCCGATCGAGCGCTGAAGCGATTCGGCGGCCTTGGCCAGCTCGATCGCGTAGACGGTCCGTCCGTAGCTGGTGATGTTGCCGGTGCCGAGGCCGAGCTCGTTGGAGAACTCCATTAGCGAGTGCTGGACCTTGGTGTAGCCCTCCTCCGTCTTCACCGGGTCCATCGCCTCGGCGTAGGCGGCCTTGCGCAGTTCCGGGAGGAGCGGCTCCTCGCCCTTGAACAGCTTGAGGCGGCGCTCCAGGCCCTGCTTGGAGGGCATGTCCCGCACGGCCGTGTCGAACTTCGCGGCGGCCTGGTCGGTGGTGGCGCGGGCCTGCTCCACCTCGGAGGCGGTGCGCTTGTTGGACAGCAGGGGCTGGGCGGTGAGGTCACGCTCGTTCAGCAGCGCCTGCCCGTACTCCGCGGCGGCCCGGACGACCAGGGCCGTCTTCTCGGCGTCCTGGGCCTCGTTCCAGGTGTCCATCGACCCCTTCACCTGGAAACCGCCCATGACCAGGCCGACCAGGGCGGGTATCAGGAGGATCGCGTTCAGCCGGGTGGGCACCCGCCAGTTCCGGGGTGACAACCGGCTGCTGCTGCCCCCGCCCGCCGGTTCCATCTCGGACGGCTCCGGTACAGGCGACACCGCAGCACGCGGCGGCGGGGTGAAGTTGCCCCGCTCCGGCTGCGCCGCGGAGCCCTCGTTGCTTCGCCTCACTCGACCAACAACCTCTCGGCGTCGGCACCTACGTTGTGCCGGATTATCGTTCAGGGGCCGTACTACTGGGTAGTTCGAGGCATTGCAGCACGCGGACGCGTCGCGTTCCAAACAGTCGGAACGAACGGTTCCGAGTGGCTCACGCCTCAGATAAAACGGGCATAAAGAGCGAGCCCCGTCAAAAGGCGGGGCTCATGTGAGCACAGTGGTACCGCTCGGCTGCGTCGGGTGGCGGCTCGGTTCCAATTCTCTGTCGAAATGTTATGAACACGGGGGCGGATCGTGTCAAAGGACACAGCCCGCCCCCGTGCGACTACAGCACCTTCCGTACGCCTCCGGGACGTCCGGCTACTTCAGCCGCGCCATCAGGGCGTGCTCGACCAGCGTGATCAGACCGCTCTTGGCGTCCGCGCGGTGCCGGGCGTCCGTCGTGATGATCGGGGCGTCCGGGCCGATCTGGAGTGCTTCGCGTACTTCGTCGGGGGTGTAGGGCTGGTGTCCGTCGAAGCCGTTGAGGGCGATGACGAAGGGGAGGCCGCTGTTCTCGAAGTAGTCGACGGCGGGGAAGCAGTCGGCGAGGCGGCGGGTGTCGACGAGGACGACGGCGCCGATGGCGCCGCGGACCAGGTCGTCCCACATGAACCAGAAGCGGTCCTGTCCGGGGGTGCCGAACAGGTAGAGGATCAGGTCCTGGTCCAGGGTGATGCGGCCGAAGTCCATGGCCACCGTGGTGGTGGTCTTGTCCCCGGTGTGGGTCAGGTCGTCGATGCCCGCGGACGCGGACGTCATCACGGCTTCGGTGCGCAGCGGGTTGATCTCCGAAACGGCACCGACGAACGTGGTCTTACCCACGCCGAAGCCCCCTGCCACCACGATTTTCGCCGAGGTGGTGGAGCGGGCGGTCCCGCCGCTAGAGCTTGCGAAGTCCACTGAGCACCCTTTCGAGCAGTGTCACATCCGGCGCGCCGCCGGCCTCTCCGTTGCCCGGCTGGTGGATGGCCACCATGCCGGCTTCCGCCAGGTCCGCCACGAGGATCCTGGCCACGCCCAGGGGCATGGACAGCAGTGCGGAGACCTCGGCCACCGACTTGACCTCGCGGCAGAGGTGGCAGATCCGCTGGTGCTCCGGGAGCAGCGTCCCGAGGTGAGCGGGGTCAGCCGTCGTGCTGACCAGCGCCTCTATCGCGAGCTGGTAGCGCGGACGGGTCCGGCCGCCGGTCATTGCGTACGGACGGACCAGCGGCTGGTCGCCTTCGCCGTCGTACGACGCGTGGTGCAGGGCGCCGTACGGATCAGGCGAGGCGGGTGGCGGGGTCATGAATCCTCCGGGCGTGACAGCAGGGTGTCGCCTTGCCGTCGGAAGGGGCCGGTGGGGGGACTGGGACGGCCGGACGGGTGAGGGTTTTGAGTAGTACCTGGGGGGATCGTGTCAGGTGACTGCCGGTAAGCCGCCTAGTGGAGCAGACTGCCTTGTAGTTCGGCGCGGAGGTCGGGGGTCAGGACGGTCCCCGCGCGGTCGACGAGAAGGGCCATCTCGTATCCCACCAGACCGATGTCGGCGTCCGGGTGGGCGAGAACGGCGAGCGAGGAACCGTCCGAGACGGACATGAGGAAGAGGAACCCGCGTTCCATCTCCACGACGGTCTGGCTCACGGCGCCGCCTTCGAAGATCCGGGAGGCGCCCGCCGTCAGCGACGTCAGACCGGAGGCCACGGCCGCCAGCTGATCGGCGCGGTCGCGCGGGAAGCCTTCGGACATCGCCAGCAGCAGGCCATCGGCGGAGACCACCACCGTGTGGGACACCCCTGGGGTGTTGTCCACGAAGTTGGTGATCAGCCAGTTCAGATTCTGCGCGGCCTGACTCATGGGGCTCAACTAACGCTCCTGCTGGTGAGTGGGGCCGAGTTGGAAACTGCCGGTCGACGGGCCGTTGTTGGCCTGTCGTCCCTGCTGGATGCCCCGGCGGAGATTGGTGAGACGGCCACGTACGTCATCGGGCGCACGCGAGACCTGGGGTCCGGACTGATGATTCTGCTGCTGCGCGGTGCCCGGCACCAAATTGGCACGTGGGACACGGCGGGGCAGCCCGGACGTGGTGATGCCGCCCGCGGCGGGCTTCTTGACGCGCTCCGCCTGCCGGACGAGTTCGTCGTTGGGCGAGGCGCGCCATGAACCGGTGTCGGCGGCACCCCGCCGAGGCGCGGGCGGAGCCTGGTGTGCGGCGGGCCCGGGAGCGGCCGGTGCCTGCGGCTCCGCGGCGGGCGGCTGCTGGCCACCCTGCTGCGGGCCGTGGAACCAGTTCGTCTCCAGCGTGTCGTAGAGCGGGGTACGGCCGTCGCCCGGACCGGCCGGCGGCAGGGCCTCCGGCTGCTGCGGAAGCGCGGGGCGGTGCGGCGGCTCACCGGCCGACGGCGCCGGCGGGCGCGGCGCGCCGAAGTCGGGACCGTTCTCCCGGCGCTGCGAGGGCATCTGCTGGTGCTGGGGGGCCTGCTGCTGTCCGAAGCCTTCGTCCTGGCGGCCGAAACCCTGGTCCTGCTGCTGCCGGGGGGCACCGAAATCGGGGCGGGCGAACTGGGCCGTGCTCGCCGGGTCCGCGCTCTGCTGCGGCTGGGGCATCTGAGGTGCCTGCGGGGCCGAGAAGTCCGGACGGGCGAACTCGGCGGTGGCGCCCGGCCCCTGACGGTCGTTCATCCCCGGACGCTGGTCCGGCGCGCTGAACGGCTGGTGCCCGGCCACATCGCCCGGGCGGCCGAACCGGCCCGCGTCGGGGTCCTCGTGGCCGCGCGGGGAGTCCAGGGGCGTCCGCCGGGGCATGCCCTGCTCCTCGACGCCCCAGCTCGTGCTCTGGGGGCGCTGGGGGTCGGCGCCGGGCAGCTCGGCGCGCGGACCGCCGGACGGCGGGAGCTGGCGTCCGGGCCCACCGGGCTGCTGGAAGCCGCCCTGGGCCTGCTGCGGCTGCGGCGCCTGCCGGGTGGGCGGGCCGCTCTGCCGGCCGGGCTGGCCCGGGCCGGAGTGACCGAACAGGTTCGGGCCGCCCGGCTCGCCGCCGGCGGAAGGATCCTGCTGGCCGCGCGCGCCCGTCCTGGCGCCGCCGAAGGCACCGGAGAGACCGCCGCCCTGGCGGGGCGCCTCGGGCCGGCCCTGGTTCGGGAGCCCGGGACCCTGCCGGCCCGCGTT
>NZ_JBEXWB010000307.1:0-7734 GCF_040629645.1 Streptomyces sp. NPDC005899
GACCGGACCGCGGTCCGGTCGCCCCGCCCACACCTTCATGCATGCTTGCGGACGAGGTGTCACCAGGTTGACGGTGCCGGGGGCGCGACGACCGGAGGGCGGTCGTCGCAGGTGATGGTGTTGGGGAGCATCCACGGTGCCAGCCAGCCGCCGTCGTTGCCGCCGAGGTCGGTCAGCGCGAATTCTGATCCTGTCGCGGGGAAGTTGAAGGAGCCGCAGTTGTTGACGCCCACTGCCCCGACGTTGCGGGCGTCGACGTTCTCGAAGGTGGCGGCTCCCTTCGCCCGGGCGCTCAGGACGGAGGTGCCGGTGCCGTCGACGCGAACGCCCTTGAAGTGGACGCCGGGGATGGTGACCTTGTCCTTCACGCCGTACTCGCTGACCAGCATGATCGCGTTGTAGGTGGAGTCCAGGTAGTGGTCGCCGGTGACCTGGATGTCGGCGTCGATGCTCTTGTCCAGGGCGTAGAACCAGATGGCTCCCAGGCCGATTTTCCAGTTCAGGTCGAGCGTGCCGGCCCGGACGGTGGTGTTGTCGGTGAAGCGGAGGGTGCCGGTGAAGGGTTCGGCTCCGAAGCGGGAGCCCGCGTGCAGACCGCTGCCCTCGCGGACGGGGTCGGCGACGAGGTTACCGCTGACGGTGTTGTCCTGGCCGCCGTAGATCGCGATGCCGTTCGCGAGGGTCGGGGACTGGACGGTGTTGCGGGAGAAGGTGTTGCTTGCGTCGGCGGTCTTGTCCGACCACATGGCCAGGCCGTCGTCGCCGGTGTTGCGGATGAAGTTGTTGTGGGCGAGGGAGTCGGTGACTCCCTCGTGGAAGTTGAGGGCGTCGGCGATCTGGTCGGTGATCACGTTGTTCGTGACCTTCACGTTCGACATGGGGCCGTCGAACCAGAGGCCGACCTTGGTGCGGTGCAGGTACAGGCCGTCGATGGTGGAGTCGCTCATGGCGCCACCGATGGCGTTCACCTGGTCGCTGTCGATCCGCTCGCGGACGTCCCCTTGGATGGCGAAGCCGGATAGGTGCACGTTCCGGCTGCCGCCTTCGGCCGCGTTCTTGCCGTACAGACCGACCCCCGTGTGGCGGGAGCCGTCGGGGCCGGGTTCGGCGAGGGTGACCTGCCGGCCTTTGAGGATGGTGTGCCAGTTGCCGGCGCCGACGATGGTGACGTTGTCGACGATGATGTGCCGGTCGACGCGGAACGTTCCCCGGGGGAGGTGGACGGGCCGGTCCAGGCGCCGGGCGAGGGCGATGGCGCGCTCGATGGCGGGGGCCGCGTCATGTCGGCCGGTGGGGTCGGCACCGAAGGCCAGGACGTTCACCGCGCCGTGTTCCACGTGCGGCCGGGCGACGAGTTCGGTGTCGAGCAGGTCGATCACCGTCCAGGCCGCGGTGCTGCCGGCCGGGGCGGTGAGGCGGATCCGCTGTCCCGCCCGGTGGGTCTTGCCGAGGAGGAGACGCTGCTCGTCGTAGAAGTGGGTGGGTCGGAAGGGCTTGGTGATCTCCGGCGCGGGAGTGGTGACTGCCGGGACGCAGGCGCACTCGGTGGTCCACCAGTCGGGGTGGAGCAGGTCGGCGCGCGGGTCGTTGGTGAAGGGGTACTGGTTGTAGAGCCAGGAGTACCGGGACGTCAGGGTCATCGTCTTGCGGTGGCGTCCGTCGACGCTCACGTCGAGTGGAGCGGTGATACCGCCGCCCTCGGGCGCGTCGGGGATGCTGTAGCGGACAGTAAGGGCGTTGGCGTCCCGGGGAAGGACGAACTCGACGTACTGTCCCGGAGCCAGCTGTACGGCGGAGCGTCCTGAGGCTTCGGAGGGAAGTGTGTAGGGGGTGCGGTCGGGTCCGATGACCTTGCCGTCGGTGGTGGCGTTCTCCGCCTCCTGTTCGTCGAAGGCGACGGTGGCTCCGCGGCCTGCGACGAGCGCCGGAGCGAGGGCGGCTCTGGTGACGACCGGGGCGGCGGTGCGGGCGCCCGGGTCCTGGTCGGCCGGGCTCGCCGTCGCGAGGCCGTCGAGGATCACGCTCAGGCTCAGTGTGAGGGCGGCGGTGGCCAGGAGGGTTCTTCGGCGGCCGCGTACACCGCGTCCGGTTCGGCTGTTGTTTCGCATCGCGGCTCGCTTCTGTCAGAGGTGAAGGAGAAGCCGCCCGAGCGTGCGGGTCGGGCGGTGGGAGCAGCAGGCCCGGTGCGCGGACCCTGGAGAGGGTCCGGGCACCGGGCATCCCTCCGGTGGCGGCGCGGTCAGGTACGCAGCCAGACGGCGGTGTCCGAGGGGAGCGTGCCGTCCGCGGGCAGCTCCTCACTGGCCAGCAGAACGTCGGTGTGCGGCGGAAGGAGTACCGAGTGGCTGGAGAGGTTGGCGACGCAGAGGAGGTCGTCGGCACGGGCGAAGGTCAGTACGCCGTCGGGCGAGGGCTGCCAGTCCATGGGTCCGTCGCCGAATCCGGGTTCCTTGCGCCGCAGTTCCAGCGCCGAGCGGTAGAGGCTGAGCATCGAGCAGGGGTCGGCGGCCTGCCGGTCGACGGCATAGCGTGCCCAGTCGGTGGGCTGCGGCAGCCACGGCTCCGTACCGCCGCCGAAGCCGAAGGAGGGCGTGTCGGCTTCCCAGGGCAGAGGGACGCGGCATCCGTCGCGGCCGGGGTCGGTGCCGCCCGAGCGTGCGTGCATGGGGTCCTGGATGCGGTCCAGAGGGATGTCGGCCTCGGGCAGGCCCAGTTCCTCGCCCTGGTAGAGGTAGACAGAGCCGGGCAGGGCGAGGGTGAGCAGGGCGGCCGCGCGGGCACGCCGGGTGCCGAGGGCCAGGTCGGTGGGGGTGCCGAAGCGCTTCTTCGCGAAGTCGAAGCCGGTGTCCTCGCGGCCGTAGCGGGTGGCGGTGCGCGTCACGTCGTGGTTGCACAGGACCCAGGTGGCGGGGGCCCCGACGGGAGCGTGTTCGGCGAGTGTGTCGTCGATGGTGCGACGCAGCCGCTCCGGCTCCCAGGGGCAGGAGAGGAAGTTGAAGTTGAACGCGGTGTGCAGTTCGTCCGGGCGCAGGTAACGGGCGAAGCGTTCCGCGTCGGGCAGCCAGACCTCTCCGACGAACACGCCGTCGAACTCGTCCGCGATGGTCCGCCAGGAGCGGTAGATGTCGTGGATCTCGTCCAGGTCGATGTACGGGTGCGGGTCGACGCCCTCGATGAAGTCGCGGAGATCCGCGTCCTTGGTGAGCAGGGCGGCGGAGTCGATGCGTACGCCGGCGACGCCTCGTTCGAACCAGAAGCGCAGCACGTCCTCGTGTTCGCGGCGCACGTCGGGGTGGGACCAGTTGAGATCGGGTTGTTCGGGGGTGAAGAGGTGGAGGTACCACTCGCCGTCCGGGACGCGGGTCCAGGTGTTGCCGGAGAACTGGGAGGGCCAGTCGTTGGGCGGGAGTTCGCCGGTCTCTCCGCGGCCGGGCCGGAAGTGGAACCGGGCGCGCTCCGGGCTTCCCGGGCCGGCTGCGAGTGCGGCCTGGAACCAGGCGTGCTGGTCGGAGACGTGGTTGGGGACGATGTCGATGATCGTCCGGATGCCGAGTTCGCGGGCCTCGGCGATCAGCTTCTCGGCTTCGGCGAGGGTGCCGAAGGCGGGATCGATGGTGCGGTAGTCGGCGACGTCGTAGCCGCCGTCCACCAGCGGAGAGAGGTACCACGGGGTGAACCAGACCGCGTCGACGCCGAGTTCGGCGAGGTAGGGCAGTCTCGCCCGGGCGCCCGCGAGGTCCCCGGTGCCGTCGCCGTCGCCGTCGGCGAAGCTGCGTGGGTACACCTGGTAGATGACGGCGTCGCGCCACCAGTCGTCGGTGCGGGGCGGTTGAGGGGCTGCCACGGATCGGTCCTTTCGGGCAGGGTGGTTCTTCGCCGCCGGCCCTGGTAGCGGGGCGGCGATCGGGCCGGCGGCGAAGGCTTATGGGGTGCGGGCTCGTGCTGAGGCGGGGGTTCGGGCTTGCTCAGCCCTTGAGGCCGCCTGCGGTGAGGCCGCTCATGATGTTCCGCTGGAAGATCATGAAGATCAGCAGGGTGGGGATGGAGGCGATGGTCAGCGCGGCGATCAGTACGTTGGCGGGTACGCCGTTGGAGAGTGAGTAGATGCCCACGTTGAGGGTCTGCTTCGACGGGTCGGGCAGGGTCAGCATGGGCCAGAGGAAGTCCTTCCACACTCCCACGACCGCGAAGATCGATACGACGCCGAGGATGGGGCGGGAGATCGGCAGCACGATCGACCACAGGACCCGCATGGAGGAGGCTCCGTCCATCGAGGCCGCGTCGAGAAGCTCCTTGGGGATGGAGTCGAAGAACCGCTTCAGCAGGAAGATGTTGAAGGCGTTGGTGACGGCCGGCAGCCAGATCGCCCAGGGGGTGTTGAGCAGGTTGCGCTCGATGACCGGGACGTCGAGCACGGTCAGGTACTGGGGGACGACGAGCACGGTCGCCGGGATCATCAGAGTCGCGAGCATCATGCCGAGGATCGCCTTGCCGAACAGGGGCCGCAGCTTCGACAGGGAGTAGGCGGCCGCGACGTCGAGGACCAGCTGGAAGGCGAGCGCGCCGAAGGCGTAGTAGAGGGTGTTGAAGAGGAGTGTGGCGAGGTCCATCGCCTCCCACGCCTGTGAGTAGTTGTCCGGCTCGAAGGAGTCGGGGACGAGGGTGGGCGGGGTCTGGATGACTTCCTGGGCATCCTTGAAACCGCTGGACACGAGCCAGTAGAGAGGGCCCAGGAAAACCAGGGTGAACAAGGCGATGACGACTGCGAAGACGGTCCAGTAGAGGACCTTGCCCCGGGGCCTGGCGAGGACGGCCGGCGAGATGAGCGTGCGTGTGGACATGGCTGGTCTCCGGTCCTACTCGTCCTCGGCGCGGCTGAGCTTCACGTACACGGCCGAGAAACCGGCCAGGAGTACGAGCAGGAGCAGGCCGAGCGCCGCCGCGGCACCGTAGTTGTTGAAGTTGAATGCGTATTGGTAGACGAGGTAGACGATCGTGGTCGTCGAGCCCTCGGGGCCCGCGCCGCCGGTGAGGAGGAACGGCTCGACGAAGACCTGCATCGTCGCGATGACCTGCATGAGTGCCATCAGCGAGAGGATGAGTCGGGTCTGCGGGATGGTGACGTGCCAGATCTTGCGGAGGATTCCCGCTCCGTCGAGTTCGGCGGCTTCGTACAGCTCGCCGGGGATGGACTGGAGGGAGGCGAGGTAGATCAGGGTCGCGCCGCCCATGTTCATCCAGGTCGAGGCGATGACGACGGCGAGCAACGAGATGTCGGGATCTTGCAGCCATTGCTGTTCGGGCAGGCCGATCGAGGTGAACAGTTCGTTGAGGAGGCCGTAGCCGGGGTCGTAGAGGTACTTGAAGAGGAGGACCGAGGCGACCGGTGGCAGCATCACGGGCAGGTAGACGAGCAGCCGCAGGTAGCCCTGGCCGTGCTGGAACTCGTTGATGACGACGGCGACCAGGAACGGCACCGCGAAGCCCAGGACCAGTGCCAGCACGGTGAACAGGGCGGTGTTGCTCCACGCCTGCCAGAAGGCCGGGTCGTTGACGACGGTTCTGAGGTTGTCGAGGCCGACCCAGGTCGTGCGGCCGTCCTCGGTCTTCTGGAAGGCGAGGAAGAACTCCCGCACCATCGGGTACCAGGAGAAGACGCCGAAGCAGAGCACCGCGCCGATGAGGAAGGCGTGGGCGGTCAGGTTGCGCCGCAGGCTTCTGGCGAACCGGCCGCCGGGGGGCGTATGGCCCGTTGCCGGAGGCGGGGAAGGACGGAGGTGGTCCGCCTTGCTCGGGGTCAGACTGGGGGCCGACATCGTCTCTCCTTGGTACTGTCTGCCGGTTTCGGACCCGACGGAGTCGGGCGCTACGCGCCGGCCTGCTGGGGCCGGCCGCCGGGTGGGGCAGACGCGTGCCTGCCCCGCCCGGCCCCGCTCACTGGTTGGCCAGGACCTGGTTGACCTGGGTCTCGGCCGAGGAGAGCAGCTTGTCGATGTCGGCGTCCTTGTTGGTGAGGACGGCCGACATGATGTTGTCGAGGATCTTGTAGACCTCCTGCGCCTTCGGCGGCTCGGTCTTGCCCGCGACGGGGTTGTCCATGAAGGTCTTGAAGTTCTCGACCGGCATGGTGGCATGGGCGATGCGCGCGGCGTCATCCGTGGCCTTGGACTCGTTCAGCCAGAAGTTCGGCTGCGGGATACCCACCGGCAGGCCGTCGGCCTTGGTACGGGCCCAGTCGAACTGCCCCTTGCCGACCGTCAGGTTCTTGTAGTTGAGCCAGGCGACAGCGGCCTTGATCTTGTCGGAGGAGATCCCCTTCTTGATCATGTAGTTGTTTCCGCCGGCCAGCGTGTTCTTGCCGCCGGGGATCGGGCCCATACCGAAGTTCTCGTACTTGGCGCCGAGCTGCTGCGCCATGTAGGCGATGTCGTCGGGGGCGGCGAGGAACATACCGAGCTTGTCGGTGGATATCTGCTTCTGCAGCTCGCCCCACTTCAGCAGCTGGGTCTTGCCCATGGAGTCGTCCTCCCACCGCATGGCGTGGAGGTTCTCGGCGACCTGCCTGCCGAGCTCGTTGTTGAACGCCGCCTTCTTGCCGCTCGCGTCGACCACGTCGCCGCCGACGCTGTACATCTGCGCGGTGAAGTGCCATCCGCCCTGGTTGCCCGCGCTGTACTCACCGAAGCCGGAGACGCCCTTGCCGAGGCCGGCGATCTTCTTGGCGGCGGCCCGCACCTCTTCCCAGGTGCGCGGCGGGGCGTCCGGGTTCAGGCCCGCGTCCTTGAAGAGCTTGCGGTTGATCAGCAGGCCCATGGTGTAGTTGCTGGTGGGCAGGCCGTAGAGCTTGCCGTCCTGCTTCAGGGAGTTCAGGACGTTCGGGTCGATGTCCTTAAGCGCCGGCACGGACGTGTCGTTGACGTACGCGGTGATGTCCTCGGCGCCGTCGTTGTCGAGGACCTGCGGCAGGTCGGTGAAGTAGGTGTAGAACACGTCCGGCTGTGACTTGGCCTTGAGCATCGCGGTGAAACGCGGCGGCTCCAGACACTGGCCCGGCGTCGAGCGCCCTTCGATCGTGACGTTCGGATAGATCTTGTTGAAGGCGGCGACGTCCTCCTTCCACTCCTTCAGCTCGGGTGCCTTGACCGTGGGCGGCATGCAGTCGATCGTGAGCGTCACCTTGGCCTTGGGGTCGAGCGGCTTCGTCGGATCGGACGAACCGTTCTGCTGGGACCCGCCACCGCTGCTGTCGTCGCTGCTGCTTGTGCCACAGGCGGCGAGCGCGGTCAGTGACAGAGCGGAGACGAGGGTGATCGCGGCGGCACGACTACCGCGGCGGAACCGGGCACTTCTCATGAGTGGACCCCTTTGGGCATGAACGAGGAGGAGCGGTGCGAAGACGTGAGTCCCCCCACCGATGGTGGCGTTGTGGGGATGCGCACACTCAATCACCACCAACAAGTGAACGCAATATCTCGCGCTCATCTCGCAATTGCCTGACAGAACGTCGTAATCGAACCGTGACCGAACGCAGAGGGCCGTCAAGCGTGAGGTCGCATCGACGTGGTCGCGCCCGCCGCGACTTGACGGGGCGGCGGGCGGCAACCGCCCCTCGCGGCCCTCGGGCGGCATCGAACGCGGCCCATGCGCCGGGGTGGGCTCGGCCCCTCGAGCGCCCGGCGAGGGCACTGTGGGCCCCCTGCTGCCGCGCGTTGCGGCCTGGCGACGTCATGCGAC
>NZ_JBEXWB010000308.1:0-7712 GCF_040629645.1 Streptomyces sp. NPDC005899
GCCCCCGGGGGGCGGGGCGGTGTCGGGGCGCGGGACGCCCCAGGGCGGGCTCGGGTGGCGGGTTCGGGCTGTCTCCGGGTACCGGATCCCCACCGATCCGCCCGGCGGCGACGCGCCCCTGACCTGGAAGTCGACCACCTCGGGGGCCGGTCGAGGCTCCTGCGGCCGGTGCGAAGGGCCTCTGGGCGCGGGCGGCGCTTTCGTGCGGCCGCGGGAAGGCGCGTGCATCCGCAGGGTTGGGCGGCGGGCCGCAGGGGGAGCCTTCGCCCTGCGGCCCGCAACCGACGTGGGGCCCCTTGGGCGTGGGCGGCGGCTGTCCGGGAGCTGGGGAACGTCAGAGACGGAGTTGATGCATCGTGGAACGACGCATGTCGGTCGCGACGCACTGGGGCAGTTTCGTCGCGGTGGTCGACGCCGGTCGGTTGGTACGCATCGAGCCGAGGGGCGATGACCCCGCGCCGTCGCCCATCGGACCCGGAATGGTGACAGCCGCCGACGACAGCGCCCGCGTGCTGCGCCCCGCTGTGCGCAAGGGCTGGCTGAACGGCCTGCCGCGTGCCCACGACACGGCCAGGGGCTCGGACGCCTTCGTGGAGGTGAGCTGGGACGACGCGATCACGCTGGTGAGCGATGAACTTCGTCGAGTGCGCGCACAGCACGGAGACAGCGCCGTGTTCGACGGCTGATTTCATCCCTGTCGCACGGATCGCCGACACCCTGCTGCATCCGGGCAGGACCATCGACTACGACGGCCGGCGCCTGACCCTGCCCGAGCTCCGCATGATCTACTGGTGCGGAGGGAACCCGTTTCACCACCACCAGGATCTCCACCGGCTGGCCCGCGCCTGGCAGACCCCTGACACGGTGGTGGTCCACGAAGCCTGGTGGAACACCACGGCCAAGTTCGCCGACATCGTCCTGCCCGTCGCCACCAGCCTGGAGCGCGACGACTTCGCCGCCGGCTTCTCCGACCCCCACCTCGTCGCGATGCCGAGAGTGCGGGAGCCGGCGGGCGAGTCGCGCACCGACCATCACATCTTCTCCGAGGAGATCGACTCGTTCGGCTACGACGACTGCGTCGGGCATCCGGCCTGGTTCGAACCGGTGGAGTGGCTCCGTGCCGGCCTGTCGGACCGGTTCCCGCTGCACCTGATCTCGAACCAGCCCGCCTCACGCCTGCACAGCCAGTACGACAACGGCGGCCACAGCCTCGAGTCGAAGATCCGTGGCCGTGAGCCCGTGACGATCAATCCGCTGGACGCCGCCTCCCGTGGCATCGAGAGCGGCAGGGTCGTGCGCGTCCACAACGACCGCGGGAGCTGCCTGGCGGGGGCAGTCCTGTCGGACGACGTCATGCCGGGCGTCATCCAACTGTCCACCGGAGCTTGGTGGGACCCGGCCCAGCCCGGCCGGAGCGGCACCTTGGACCGCCACGGCAACCCGAACACCCTCACGGCCGACCGGGGGTGCTCGCGCCTGTCCCAGGGACCGAGCGCCCACAGTGCGCTCGTCGACGTCGAGCCGTACGACGGCCCGCTCCCGGATGTGCTCGCCTTCGCACCCCCACACCTCGAACACTGACACGAAGGCTGCCTGCCGCCTGGGGTACGTCCTCCGTGTTCGCCGTGGTCAGGTGCGCAGTGGGCCGCCCCGGCCGCCGGAAGCTCCCGACCCCCCGTTTCGCAATGGCGTAATCGGATGAATACTGTGCGCAGTCGTGACTGCACTTCAAGACCTCAAGTACGGCCAGTGGTTCAAGGGCGCCGACGTCGACGGCGACGGGTTCATCACCCAGCAGGACGTCCGCGCGATGAGCGAGCGCTACATCGCCGTCCGGGACACCGCGTCGGACAACGCGACCTCCCGCCGACTCACCGAAGGAATGGACGGATTCTGGACGCACGTGATCGCCCCGATGGACCAGGACGGTGACGGGAAGGTCGATCTGCGGGAGATGACCGAGGGCTTCAGGCGCGTCCTGAGCGACCCCGCCCTCTACCCGCAGCAGATCGCTCCGGTCACCAACTGCTTCTTCGACCTCGTCGACCTCAACGCGGACGGCAGGATCGACCAGGCCGAGTTCCAGCAGATGTTCGACTCGATCGCCGGTGTGCCCGGCGAGGACTGCGCCACGGTCTTCGCCGCTCTGGACCAGGACGGCTCCGGTGGGCTGGACCGCGCCGCATTCCACCAGGCACTCATGGAGTTCTTCTACGGCGACAACCCGGATGCTCCCGCCAACCACCTCTTCGGCAGGGTCACCGCCTGACAGCGCCGCACACGGCCCGGGATCCGACCGCCCTCACACCGGTGCGGGCAGTCGGCGTCGGTTGGAGCCGTCCGCGCGGCCGACGACCACGACGATGCCCTCGCCGGCGGTCTCCGCGACGCATCCGCCGTGCCGGACACGGATGCACGCCGGATGCGGCCGGTCGCTCACACCGCCGGGAACCGGTGTCCACGGGCGGGCGCCCCGAAAGTCACCCGACGCCGTTACGCGGCGCCTCCACCAGCATCGCCTGCACCCTCACCTGCTACTGCGGACTCGCCGAACGAGAGGACTTCTGAGAGCACCCGGCGGGAAACGCGTCCGGCTCACGCATCCCGTGAAGGGGTGGGATGCGGCTCCTCAGAGGATGGGCAGGGTGGACAAGCCGCTGGCCCGGGTGAGGCCGGTGGTGGTGAGGCAGGGCAGGGGGTTGAGGAGATCGGGGAGGATCTCGGTGTCACGTTCACGGTCGACCCGGTGTAGCGGCCGGCGGTGACGGTGCCGAGGGAGACGTAGACCTGGGTGGCGCCGGCGACGTCGATCTCCCTTCCGGTGACCTGGATCGTCGAGTTCTGGCCGTCGCTCCAGTGGAGTTGGGCGGTCGCGGTGCTGGGGAAGGCCACGCAGGTGGCGTCCGGTACGAAGCCGCTCTCGGAGTAGGTGACGGAGGTGACACCGTCGTTCGGTGGGCAGGACGCGTGGCTGCCGGTGGCCTGGTAGGTGACGTCGCGGGGCTGGGTCAGGTGCAGTCCGGGGGTGTAGTCAGTGACTTGCTGGCCCAGGCAGGTGACCAGTGCCGTCGGGGCGGCGGAGGCCGGCGTTCCGAGCGTTACGGGCAGCGCGGCGCCCGCGAGCATGATCGCGGCGGCGAGTGCGCGGCGCAGGCGGGCGGGCCGGGTGGAACGGGTGGGCGGTGTCGAGTGTTCGTGGTGTGACATGGGTACCCCGCGTCAGGACGGTGGGCAGTTCGTGCGCCGGATACCGGTATCCGTTCGGGCTTTGTGACGGTTCGCTTCAGGGCACGTTGCATGGCGTGGTTGTTTCTGGTTCGGAGCGGCGCCACGCCCTGGACGTGGGAGCCCCTCCGGGACCGCTCCAATCGGAGCGACCCCCGACACACTGCCCGAACAACCGCTTTGTCCCCATAGCCCGTCGGGAAACGCGCCCCGTGTCGGCGCCCCGTGTCGGCGCTCGGTTCGACCGCCCCGGATCCTGTCGTTCCGATGATCGAGGTGTCACCCCTGACGGCCGTTCAGCGGCTCGGCGATGCGCTGCACCTGTTCGGGCATTGGGGCGAGGGCAAGGCAACAGCACAGCCCTCGACCCAACCGTGATACAGAAAGCCGCAACGTGAATCCGTACCGGAGACCTCTACCTGCACGGGTGGGCCGGCACGGCGGCAGCCGGAGAGCTGCGGGAGGTTGAGACCTCCGCTCCGAGAGTCATTCGAGCGTCAACAATCTCCAGTGAGACCGTAGGGGTGTCGCCGACGCGAGCACCTCCTGATGAATGCGCAGGTCAGGACACGAGGGGCCATCCGTCCCCTCGACCCGCCGCACGGAGGGAAACAGGTCGAGCAACCCACCCGGACCACAAGACAGCAGGTCAGGCACCCTTTACCGCGGGCTCCAAGATGGCCACGCACTCAACGTGCGAAGTCATCGGGAACAGGTCGAACGCCCGCAGCGTCCGCACCTTGTACCCCCCGTCCCGGAAGTACGCCAGGTCCCGGGCCAGCGCCGCCGGGTCGCACGCCACGTAGGCGATGCGGCGCGCGCCCAGCGAGGCCAGGTGCTTGACCGTCGCCTTGCCTGCGCCCGCGCGCGGCGGGTCCAGGACGATCAGGTCGCACTCGGTGATGCCCGTACGCGGCAGGACCTGGTCGACCTTGCCGTGCTCGATGCGGACGCGGTCCAGGTCCTTCAGGTTGTGGCGGGCGTCCTCGACCGCGCGCTTGCCGGACTCGATGCCGAGCACCGCGCCCTTCTCGCCGATGCGCTGGCCGATGGCGCCGGCGAACAGGCCCACGCCGCAGTAGAGGTCGAGCGCCATGTCGTTCTTGCGGGGCAGCAGGCCCTGCATGACGGCGCGCACCAGGGTGTCGGCCGCCTGCGGGTGGATCTGCCAGAAGCCGCCGGAGCCCACGCGGTACGTGCGGTCGTCGGCCCGCTCGCGGACGAACGCGCGGCCGTGGACGCGGTGGACGCCGCCGTCCTTCTCCTCGACGCGGAGCACGGAGACGGGCTTGTCCAGCTCGACGAGCGGGAGCCTGCCGCCCGGGCGGGGGGTCAGGATGACCTGGCGGTCGTGGGAGCCGGTGGCCGCGATGGCCTCGACCGCGGCCATCTGCGGCCAGTCCTGCTTCTCGATGCCGAGCTCGGAGACCCCCGGCGCGGCGATCAGGCAGCGGTCGATCGGCTGGATCTCGTGCGAGCGGTGCTTGCGCAGCCCCGCCAGGCCGTCCTCGTCGATCGCGTACTGGACGCGGGTGCGCCAGGCCGGGACCTCGCCCGGCGGGACCTTGTCGCCCTCGGCCGGCATGACGGTGCCGTCCCAGCCGGCCTCCTCGGGGGTGAGGCCCGCCAGGCGCTGGAGCTGCTCGGCGATCACTTCGCCCTTGAGCCGGCGCTGGGCGCCGGGCTTGGCGTGCTGCCAGTCGCAGCCGCCGCACTTGCCGGGGCCGGCGTAGGGGCAGGGGGCCTCGACACGGTCCTTGGACGCCTCGATGACCGTGACCGCGTCGGCGCGCAGGAAACGGGAGTCGCTCGCGCCCTCGGTGACCCGGGCGACGATCTTCTCACCGGGCAGCGTGTGGCGGACGAACAGGACCTGGCCCTCGTCGGTGCGGGCGATGCAGTGGCCGCCGTGCGCGACGGGGCCGACCTCGACCTCGTACTCCCGTCCGACGAGCGACTCCACGCCCTCCTGCTCCCCGCCCGGCTGTCCCTCGGTGCGCTGCTTCCCGGTCTGCTGCTCCCCGGTCTGCGACGAGGTGGATTCGTTCTGCATGAGGGGGTGGCTCCAGAGATCAGGGGGAACGGCGACCGGAAAAGCGGCCGGACAACAACCTACGAGTCTACGTGGATGCCGGCCGACCGCTCACCACTGGCGGGGGCCGCCTCAGCTCTTGGTGCCTGTCTCCTTGTGCTGCCGCCTTTCGACGGGTCCCCGGCGGACCGATCCGGGGGCGATCCAGTCCGCGCGCCTGCGCGCCCGCTGCTTCGCGGCCTCGGAGGACTCCAGCTGGTAGGGAACCGAGGTCACCATCACTCCGGGGGTGAACAGCAGCCGCCCCTTGAGCCGCAGGGCGCTCTGGTTGTGCAGCAGGTGCTCGTACCAGTGGCCGACCACGTACTCCGGGATGTAGACGCTGATCACATCGCGCGGGCGGTCCTTGCGCAGGCTCTTGACGTACTCGATGACGGGGCGGGTGACCTCGCGGTAGGGCGAGTCGAGGATCTTCAGCGGGATGTCGATGCCCCGCCGCTCCCAGTCGTCCCTGAGGGCCTTGGTCTCGGCCGGGTCGACGCTGATGGACAGCGCCTCCAGGTGGTCCGACCGCACCAGCTTGGCGTAGGCGAGGGCCCGCAGGGTGGGCCGGTGCAGTTTGGAGACGAGGACGATCGAATGGACGCGGGACGGCCTGATGGTGTCGTCGGACGGGGTGTCGGCCGCCGCGATCTCCTCCGCGACCCGGTCGTAGTGCTTGCGGATCGCGGTCATCGTCCCGAAGAAGATCACCATGCCGAGCAGGGCGACCCATGCTCCGTGGGTGAACTTGGTGGCGAGCACGACGACCAGCACGAGGCCGGTGAAGAACGCGCCGAAGGTGTTGATCGCCCGGGAGCGGATCATGTGCCGCCGCTGCGCGGGGTCCGCCTCGGAGCGCAGGTGCCTGTTCCAGTGCCGCACCATGCCGGTCTGGCTGAGGGTGAAGGAGACGAAGACGCCCACGATGTACAGCTGGATGAGCCGGGTCGAGTCCGCCCCGTAGATCCAGACGAGCAGGATCGCGGCTCCGGCGAGCAGCACGATGCCGTTGGAGAAGGCGAGCCGGTCGCCGCGTGTGTGCAGCTGGCGGGGCAGGTAGCGGTCCTGGGCGAGGATCGAGCCGAGCAGCGGGAAGCCGTTGTACGCGGTGTTGGCGGCGAGGAAGAGGACCAGGGCGGTGGCCGCGGCGAGGAAGACGAAGAAGAACGTGCCGTCGCCGAAGACCGCCGCGGCGACCTGGGAGATGACCGGGTCCTGGGTGAAGTCCGCGCCGACCGCGGCGCCGTTGTGGAGCAGGTCCTTCGCCGGGTTCTCGGCCATCTTGACGTCGGTCGCCATGGCGAGGCCGATGATGCCGCAGAACATGGTGACGGCCAGCAGGCCCATCGCCGCGAGGGTGGTGGCGGCGTTCTTGCTCTTCGGCTTGCGGAACGCGGGCACGCCGTTGCTGATCGCCTCGACACCGGTGAGGGCCGCACAGCCCGAGGAGAAGGCGCGCAGCAGCAGGAAGACGAGGGCGAATCCGGCCAGCCCCTGGTGTTCCGGCTTGATCACGTAGTCCGAGGTCGGCGCGTGCATGGCGTCGCCGAGGACGATGCCCCGGAACGCGCCCCAGAGGATCATGGCGAAGACACCGGCCACGAACAGGTAGGTCGGGATGGCGAACAGCTTCCCGGACTCCTTGACGCCGCGCAGGTTCATCAGCGTCAGCAGGACGATCGCCCCGATCGCGCACAGCGTCTTGTGCTCGATGACGAAGGGGATCGCGGAGCCGAGGTTCTCGACGCCCGAGGAGATCGACACGGCCACGGTGAGGACGTAGTCGACCAGCAGGGCGCTCGCGACGGTCAGTCCGGCCTTGGGCCCGAGGTTGGTGTTGGCCACCTCGTAGTCGCCGCCGCCGCTGGGGTAGGCGCGTACGTTCTGCCGGTAGGAGGCGACGACCGTGAACATGAGGACCACGACGGCGACCGCGATCCACGGGCTGAAGTGGTAGGCCGACACGCCCGCGATGGAGAGCACGAGGAGGACTTCCCCCGGTGCGTACGCCACGGAGGACAGCGGGTCGGACGCGAAGACGGGGAGCGCGATGCGCTTAGGGAGAAGTGTTTCCCCCAGCTTGTCGCTGCGCAGCGCCCGGCCGATCAGGATCCGTTTGGGCACGTCGGTCAGTTTGGACACGGGGAGGATCGTAAACGCTGTCGGGACACGCCGCTGAGGCACCACCCCCCTCGACCGCGGAAAACCTTCATAGTTACCCGTCCTCACCGGAAAAGTCCATGGAATCCTTAACGCAATCCTTGCGGTGCGGGCCGGTGCGCGGCCCCTCGCTACAGGGGGTGGCCGCCGCCCCGGGCCTGCGTCCGGTCGTCGCCACCGGCCGTCCGGCCGCTCCGGCGAGTCTGCGCCCGCGCCCGTCGCCCGGCTCAGCCGCGGCCCACGGCACGGCGCG